>JAOZRY010001168.1 GCA_029939965.1 Bacteroidales bacterium
TGACTTGGTTCAAGTAAGGGCTTGACTTATAGTCAAACCCTTACTAATAGTCAAGCCCTTACTAATACTACTAAAATTAATAAAAGAAAATTGGTACTTAATAATCAACATAAAAATAAAGTTGCACTAATCAGGCGAAGCCTTGGTTTATGGCTTTTTGTGTTGGTTGTTTTTTTTGGTAATGGACTGACTCAGGCACAAAACACACCCTTTCCTCCGCCCAACCAAATACAGGTTTTCGGGATGCAGGAACTGAATTTTGGTTCTCTTTCCACAGGGGCAAGTGGTGGGAGTGTTGTCATCAATCACACAGGAAGCCGTAGCTCAACAGGATCAGTCATTTTAATGGGTGGAGGATATAATCAGGCTATTTTCGAAATCAAACTTATTCCTGGTCGGCTGGTGCAAATTATTATGGGGCCACAGGTTCAGCTTAACCGCATTGGAGGAGGCGGAAGCATGAATATGCAGGTTGGCCCTTCGGATAAAGGAACGAGTTTTGTTACCAATAGTGGGCATCCCTTTTATAATCCGGTACAAGTGGGCGGAACATTATATGTAGGCAATAGTACAGCCAACCCTGCAGGTGCATACGAAGGGCAGTTTAGTGTAACCTTTATTCAGGAGTAATTGGTGTTTTTTATTAACCGGATTGCAAATCTTTTTTTAACAACTCCTCCTAAATAACAATTCCCATATAGAGAATGCGTTTTATGCTGTTTCTCTTTGCCTTATTAAAATGGTGTTAATCAAATTCAGCACTCCGAAAATTACCATTATTCTCAGAAGTTTTCGCAAATTAAAATAATCAAAAAACGACATCTTTCATAAAGAGTAAAAATTAGTTCACCCTGTTAAATGTATTATTGTTTTGTGCTATTATTTCACAGGGTAAACCCTGTTAAATGTATTATTGCTTTGTTCTATTATTTCACAGGGTTTACACTTTTACACGATTTTAAACAAACCTAATTTTTCTACTTTAAACCATAATAGAAAAAATGTCAACCACATCCCTAAAACCTTATTACCTTATTATATGGTTGAAAATAAGG
>JAOZRY010001169.1 GCA_029939965.1 Bacteroidales bacterium
TATTGATGGGACAAAGATTGCTTTTGACTTTCATTTCAAAGAACTTTTCGGGGAGCATAGTAAAGAAAAAGGGATAGGCAAAGGACCGGCAAAGTCAGGGGATCCGGTCCCCGGCTTTCGCCCTCATGTAGCTTGGGATTTAGCAACCAATACGATTTTGTCGATGACCTATTTTCATGGTGGGAAAAGAGCCCCCAGCATTTTGGAACAATATTGCGAGCAACATATTTTCCCGCTTTTCGATCCGCTAGCAATTCGCGAAATTTATATGGATTCGGAATATACGAAAGAGGCCAGTCTTCATTATTTCAAGCATGTTCGGTGTCCCAATGGTGATGTATATCTTTGCTTAAAAAAGAACAAGCAAATCAAAAAGCTCATTGAGCCTGCTTTGGCAACTGAAAATCAATGGGAAAAAATGGATCAAACCGATGAGTTCAAGCAAGTCAATGTAGTTTTACCGAAAAGCCGACTCCCACTGAAAATCGTTATTCTCAGAGATGTAGCGACTGGAAAAAACATAAGATGTTTTGGCTCCATAAATACAGGTATTTCACCGAAAGATCTGTTAAAAAAATATCGTTATCGTTGGTTAATCGAAAACGGGTTGAAGGATCTTGCATACAGTTATTTTCTTGATGAAATGTATGGTACGGATCCTGAGAAAATAGAATTTGAATTCTATTGTGTGATGGTTGCACGCCTGACCTATGAGTATTTTCTTAAAGAATTAAGGGGTGAACATTATCGCCATGAAGATGGGAATAAAACAACATTGAATACAATGCGAAATCTTCTTTTCGAAAAGCGTAATTGTACCTTGGAGCAAAATTCTAAAGGTAATTTGATTCTTACTTTAATTGATAGCAACGGAAATCAATTAGAGAAAACAAATTTCCAGTTTACTTGACAAGCGAATGCGTTAGGAACAAATAAGGTATTATGGTGGGGGAATAGAGGCATCAAATTACGTTTTGATGATCAATATAATCCAAGTAAAGTGTCAGGTTCACTTTGTTGAAAAGTGTTCGGAAATGGAGGGGAGAATCGTCTG
>JAOZRY010001170.1 GCA_029939965.1 Bacteroidales bacterium
TCTACCTTCCAACCTCTATTTCTCCAATCAAATATGTTACAGCCTCACCACCAATTTCTACACGATCGCCCGAAATTTTACAACTCAAGCTCCCACCTCTCTCCGATATTTGCCTGGCTTGCATTTTTACCTTCCCAAGTTTTTGCGACCAGAACGGTGTTAGAATAGTATGTGCCGAACCTGTTACCGGATCTTCGTCAATACCAATTAATGGTGCAAACATTCGCGATACAAAATCTACTTCCTTTCCTACGGAAGTTACAATTATGGCATGATATGGCAATTGTTTTAGTACTTTAAAATCGGGTTGGAGACTTTGGATGAATTCCTCATCATCATACACAGCAATTACATAATCGAGTGCGCTACCCGATTCGATGGGCTGCTTACCAAAGGCCTCCGATAGTTTTGATGGAGTAGAAATACTCTCATAAAAGCCGGCCGGAAAATCTAAAACGAGCAAATCATTTTCCTTTTTCACTCTTAAGTCACCACTTTTCGACTTTAGAAAGATTATGTCGTTTTGGTATCCAAGATGATTAAACAACACATGCGCTGTGGCCAGTGTAGCATGACCACAGAGATCGACTTCGATAGTTGGTGTAAACCATCTTATTTCATATTCGTTGCCTGATTTTACAAAAAATGCGGTTTCGGAAAGATTGTTTTCCATGGCTATTTTTCGCATGGTTTTCTCCGGAAGCCACTCTTCGAGAGGGCAAACAGCTGCGGGATTTCCTTTAAAAATGTTAGCGGTAAAGGCATCAACCTGAAAAATTGGAATCTTCATAGTTATGGATTTTATTAGCTCAATAAAATTGTAAAAATACCAATTTCTTTTTCAATAAGTATGGTTTAATGATTCAATGGTTCAATGATTCAATGGTTCAATGATTCAATGGTTTAATGCTTCAATGATAAAATGATGTAATGCTTCAATGATGTAATGCTTCAATGATAAAATGATGTAATGCTTAAATGATAAAATGATGTAGTGGTTCAATGTTTTCCACTCTTCTTTCTTCTCGCATTATCTCCCTATCGCATTATCTCC
>JAOZRY010000437.1 GCA_029939965.1 Bacteroidales bacterium
GATGGGAAAGTCATTGAATCATTTTAGCATTAAATCATTTTAGCATTGAATCATTAAATCATTGAAGCATTTTTGTATGTTCCACTAAATTCGCAGTAGAACCAAAAATATATATTTTTGATATGAAAAGCCGGAGGATTAATCTTCCGGCTTTTTTGTTTGGAATAATTTGTTTTACTTTACTCGATAAATTCATCAACTCCAACAAAATGAATTCATCAAAGAAATTATTTATAATTTCCATCCTTTTTCTACTGTTCTCATTATCATCATTATCACAAAATTCTTATTTCCATCTCGATTCAATCGATGATTCAAGCATTATTCTGGATAGTTGCTGGATATATCATCCTGGCGATGATACTACCTGGGCGGCATTTGATTACCCTGATCACAATTGGGATACAATTTCAACAACCCTTAATTTGCAGCATCTGGATAAGGACCATTTTTCAGGAATCGGATGGTTCAGATTACATGTAACAATCGATTCTATTCTGATGAACAAGAACTACATTCTGCTAATCGAGCACAACGGAGCTTCAGAAATTTTTCATAACGGAAATCTTTTGAAACGGAGCGGCCGACTTGGAATAGCAGATAGTAGTAAAAGGTATATCAACCCCTCGAAATTGCCCATACCCATCCATTTCGATAATCAAAAACACCATGTAATTGCTGTACGCTATGCCAATAAAGATGCGGTAGAGATTTATAAAAAATATAATGAGGAAATTGCCGGATTTACTTTAACCATTTCAGATTTATCATTGGCAACTTCCAACCTTCTCGGCGTATCTATATCAACGAATATTATTATTATGATATTTACCATTTTTTTGGTTTTGGGAGGGTTACATTTGTTGATTTTTCTGTTCTTCCGCGATAATAAGTCAAATTTTTACTATAGCATTTTTGCGCTTTTTATCGCCTTGATTATTTTCTCGGCTTATATGAAATTGGCAGGATTTTTCAATCCTTCCTTTGTAATATCTAGTGGGTATTATGCCGAATTGCTTTCACCATTTGTCTTTGTTTTTTTAATGTTGCTGGTTTATAGTTTGTTCTACGATCGGATTCATATTATTTTTTGGGTAATAACAGCAATTTCGCTTTTCACATCTGCATTATCGTTCTTCAATGTTTCGTGGGACAATGTTGGAAAGGGTATTTTAATTCTTTTTGTTTTCGTTGAAATATCCCGTGTAGTAATAAGAGCCATGATAAAAAAGATAAGCGGAGCATGGATACTTGGTACAGGAATTATTATGTTTATTGTTTTCGTTGCATTTATTATTCTTTTCGCAATGCTGAAAGGTGATTATGTAATTCAGGGATCGAGAACTTTTGCAATAATATTTTCATTACTCTTTCTTTTGGCTGTTGTCAGTATCCCCATATCCATGTCGGTGTATTTGGCCAGAGATTTTGCTAAAACCAACAAAAATCTGAAAAAACAACTTGAAAACGTTAAAGTACTTTCGGCCAAAACCATCGAACAGGAAAAAGAGAAACAACGAATATTGGAAGGTCAAAAGGATAAACTAGAGCAAATGGTAACTGAACGTACAAAAGAATTGGCAGATGAGAAGGACAAAACCGAACAATTACTTTTAAATACATTGCCATTGAAAGTAGTAAACGAATTAAAAGCAAATGGTACTTCCGAACCTGAAAGCTTTGAAAATGTTACAGTTTATTTTTCTGATATTGTTGGATTTACAAATATTTCGACCCAACTTGAACCAACCGAATTAATTACCGAACTCAACCAAATGTTTACTGCTTTCGACGATATTATGGAACGAAACCATTGTGAGCGGATCAAAACAATTGGCGATGCTTACCTTGCTGTGTGCGGCATGCCCGATAAGCAAGAAAATCATACAGAATTAATGGCTAAATCTGCAATAGAAATTTGTACTTATCTCGAAAAGCGAAATCAAAATTCAAAAATTCAATGGAAGGTTAGGATAGGATTACATAGCGGAAAAGTGGTGGGTGGAATTGTAGGTGTAAAAAAATATATTTACGATGTTTTTGGAGATACCATCAACACTACTTCGCGCATGGAAAGCAATTCGGAACCAATGCGCATAAATGTTTCAGAAACTACCTATAATTTACTTTCTGATAAATTCAGATTCACTCCACGCGAACCTATGGAAATAAAAGGTAAAGGATTGATGAAGATGTATTTTTTGGAAGGCTGACGAATATTATTCATCTAATGAAAGGCAGCCATCAGCAATTCGATATCCTGATAGGAAAGATTATAATGTTCTCCGATAATTTTATTTGTAAGGATGCCATTGTAAATGTAAACACCCTGCCGAAAATAATAATCATTGCTGTATAGTTTTCTCAACCCACCCATTTCTCCTGCTTTTATAAGCAACGGCGCAAAAAAATTACTGAGGGCTATCGAGGCTGTTTGTGGAACCCGCGAGGCAATGTTTGGAACACAATAATGCGTAACCCCCGCAAAACTAAATACCGGATCGTTGTGCGTAGTAGTATGGGAACTTTCAACACATCCTCCCTGGTCTATACTTACATCAACAATAACAGAACCCTCTTTCATGCCGCCAACCATTTCTTCTGAAACAATAACCGGTGAACGCTGATACTTGGAGTGAACGGCACAAATCAGAACATCCGCCGTTTTTAATGCTCGTACAAGTTCGGAATGCTGAACTGTAGAGGTGAAAAGATTTTGATGTATAACAGACTTTAATCGTTGGAGTTTATAAATAGAATTATCAAAAACTTTAACAATTGCACCCATTCCCTGTGCCATTCTGCATGCATATTCTGCCACGGTTCCTGCACCAATTATTACAATTTCTGATGATGATATTCCGGTAAAACCACCAAGCATTAGTCCATTCCCATATTTTTCGTGGCTCAGGTATTCGGCGGCAATTTGAATAGATGCTGTACCGGTAATTTCGCTAATGGATTTTGCAACCGGCGATGCATTGGATTTGTCTTTGATGTGCTCGAAAGAAATAGCTGTGATTTTTTTGTTCATCAAAGCCTTAAAGTACTCTTTTGTACGACCCGTTAGATGAAGTGCGCTCAGCAAAGTTTGTTTTCCTTTAAGCATCCCTGCTTCATCCATCGAAAGCGGAGCAACCTTGAGCACCACCTCCGACTTAAATATTTCGGCAGCTGTATCTACCATGTCGGCACCAGCCTCGGCGTATTCGGTATCAGTAAAATGGGCAGCTATACCAGCATCTCTTTCAACCAAAACCCTATGACCGCTTTCAACCAGCATGCTTACCGCATCCGGAATTAGCGCAATACGCTTTTCCTGAAAAGATGTTTCTTTTGGCAAGCCAATACAAAATTTCTTGTTGTATCTGGCAATTTCCAGCATCTCCTCCTGAGGTAATAAATTTTCTCGGCTACTAAGATTCATTGTATTATGCGAAATTATTGTAAATGCTTTTTTGGATTAAAGTCATCAATAATCAACATCTTTCAGTATAAACAAAATTACTTTATTGAATGGCTTCGTACTCATAAGGAAGGATGATTGAATTATCATTTTACAAAAATACCAATAAATTGATCTTTATGCAAAATTAAACTACACCTGAATAATTCATAAATTTGGGCGGCTACAGGCTTTCCGTTTGTAGTTACTTCGTGCCCGTTGTATTTTTGTAAGCCGTACGTGGGCTTCCTTCGTCAGCCTACGCCG
>JAOZRY010000438.1 GCA_029939965.1 Bacteroidales bacterium
TGCGCTCTTTTTCCTCACCCTCAACAAGAAACTTGGCGGCAAGCAATTTCTTTTCCTCTTCCAGTTGTTGTATTTTTTGTTCGGCAATAACCTTGTTTTTGCGGCTTGCGTTTTTGTGGTAGGCAAACAGGAGCAATAAGACAACAATGGAACTGATCCCGGAGATCAGAAATATCTTTTTTGTGTTTTTGCTCTGCCTGAGGTCTATGTCCAGGCGTAGGTTCTCCTTCTCTTTTACCAATAACTTTGCCTGGGCCTCTTTCTTTTGATAGCGCTCCTCCGACTCCAGGAGCATTTTTTCTTTTTCGAAAGCGAAAATGGAATCCTTTAACTGCATCCGTTTACTTTGATAATCAAAAGCCATTTTATAATTGCCCTTTCTTGTCCCCAGGTCTGAGAGGTTTTTATAAATCACTTCCTTGTTGTGGTCGTCATTAGATTTGGTGGCAAGCTGAAGGCAGGTGTCAAAAATGGCCCCGGCCTCAACAAAATTGTTGAGTTCTGTGTTAATAGTCCCAATATTGGTTTTTGCGATAATAATGCCTTTGTAATATCCCATACTTTCATAGTAGGCAAGTGCTTTATTGTAGTTTCGTAAGGCCAAATGGTGCTTCCCCTGCATTTGATGGATTTCGCCATAGTTTATTTGCATATCGGTAATGCCCATATTATTATCAAGTTCCTTATACAATTTCTCAGCCTGCCCATAATATTCCAACGCCTTTTTTAGTAGCCCTTCTTCTTTTGCCACATTGCCCAAAATGGTATGGGCAAGGGCAATATTTCGTAAATTCTCAAATTTAGTGTGTACCTCAATGCTCCTTTGAAGGTACTTTTTAGCTTTCTCAAAATCCTTTCGCTTTTGATACATCTTTCCTATATTAATAAGCATATATCCGCTGTATCTTTCATATCCGGCCGCATCGCACAGCTCCAGGGCCTGTTGGTAATAAGTTAGTGCCGAGTCATATTTCGACAAGTCTTTGAATAAGATGCCCATTCTGTTAAAATCTATGACCATGTTTAAAGTATCTGCTTCTGCGCTAAAGCGAATTATGCTTTCCCTGAAATAAAACATGGCACTATCATAATTGCCCGAAAGGCGCATCTGATTTCCATAGAGTGAATATGCCCTGGCCATGATTGTAGGAAATGGTTCAGTTTTGTGCATCGACACATATCTGCGCAAGAGATAAATTGCCGTATCGCTGAAGTTTTGGTACGAAAAAATCAAGGCTTTCCAATAATAAACCCCGGTCATCCCATAGTAATAATCAATTTTTCCGGAGAGGGCCTCTGCCTGGTCACAGTATTCCAGAGCCTTATTAAACTCTTCATCGGGCAGATAACTAGCCAATAAATATAAACTATTTACCTTTTCGGGACATTCAGGTTGGTTTGAAATCAAATTCATTAAACTGTCGATTTCCCCGGTAGGATAAACAGCTTTGCCGCCAATAAAAATGCCCATCCAAAAGAAACTTATAATAATGTATCTTGCATGTCCGGGCTTAATAAAATGATTGGATTGGGTCATAAGGTTTATTGGTTGAATTATTAATATGCTTTGCTGATCGAAAAAGATTCAAATACAAAAAAATATCTTTGTCCCTTTCAGCCGGTTTAAACTACTGAAGATATTTCTGCAGGGTTGATCAGGTTTATCCTTCTTTGAATGTCAGCATCCCCCGAAATTGAGGAGGTTGTTTGCCTGCCTGATGTATTATCTAATCTTGTTACTTTCGATTTTACACAATAGCAACAAATATTTTTGTTGTCCAAATCTTTTTGGATGTGTCCCCTCAGTTTTATTTCCAGGTTGGGTTCTTTCTCTTTTATGCCCCGGAGTAATGGTATCAGTACTTCTTTAGTATAGGGGTAAGTATCATTGATTATCTTCTTAACCTTATAATTTACGGATGTACTTGTGCCTGGCACCTGATCTGAAACTGAATCAAGGGTGGGCTGATTTTCCATTTCCAATGATTCACCATAGTTTATCTTAACAATAATGTTATCCTGAACATAAATTGTTTCTTGACTTTGGATATAAACAAAACGGATAGTTTCTTGTACTGGTTCGTGTATTTCTGCCATGATTTTTACTATTTAAATATTAATTTTATAATTGCAATAGATTGTGTTAGGTTTATTTTATTAAATATTGTTGAACCCAAATATAAGCGTCACCCAATATGGAACTTGTACTTTGTCCTACAGTTACACCACCGGATTGTTGAATATTCACTTGTACTTTGTAATTCTCTAAATTTTTCGACTGTAAATCTTCTTTGATTTTTTTTCTAGCCTGTTCTTTGGTTTCATGGTTATCATGAAATTGAAACAAAGGAATTTATATAAAGCCCTCTTCTATTTCTATCATAAAGAAATTTTAAACCTTGCTGAAGTTGATATGTATTGCTCATATCTTTGTTTTTGCTGGTTATGTAATTAAAAGAATGGGATACAATAAAAAGCCATGCAGATAGGTTTTTTTTCCATCTGCATGGAATAAATTCTAATTCGTGTCCCTTCGTTGAATATCGGCATCCCCCGAAATTGTTGAAGTAATCTGGCCCCCTTCCGTGCCATCCATTTTGTAAACAATAACTTTTACATCATATTTGCTTTTTGGGCCTTCGGGTGGTTGATTGATAAATACTACATCATCTTCAATGTGTTTTTGGCTGTATTTTTCATTTTTAACAACCTGGTACTCGATCGTAAAAGGATCCTTTACGCTATTAAGCCTGGCTAAAGATTCATTGGCTTTAACCAAAACACTATTGGCTGACTTTAGGTAAACCTTTGGTACCTGATTAGGGTTTACTTCATCGCTGGTGTGTGGGGGGATAACCTCCTGGAAGGATAAAAACTGTTGCGGTTCATAAATGTTCATAGCTTTAAATTTTATGGTTAGTAAATAATTAAAAAATTAAAATTTCCACTAAAATACTACAATATGTGCCAGAATACAAATTTTTGTTCTATACAATATTTTATACATTATGGTAAATCTGTTTAAATTAACTCAATATCAGAATTTTCCGAGGCATTTACCTTTATGCCCTTTGCCCAATCGGGCAAGCTCTTTACCCTGAAAACCACTTCAACCTCCAGCTCAACATTGGCCATCTCATTGTTGGGCTCATCCAGCACAAAATCAAGTTCGTAAATGCCATCTTCCGGTATGGTATCGTATTTTTTTGGGACCAACACGGGTGCGATCAGCTTTTTTAACTCAGCTATCCCCCTGGCCTTTATTGCCATTAAATCAGGTTCATTGTCATCTTTAACTATCCTGATATCCTTAATAAATCGTATTGTATCATTCATCACGGCAATAATACTGCGAAGCCACGTCATGGAAGTAGCAGAAAACCACCAGAAAAAAAAATAGCTGAATTAACCATGTTTGATCAGGGGATGGGTTACGGGGTTTTATTTGATGTGGATATATTTTTCAACTGCCGAAAAATGATAATTGAGAGGAGGGTGGTGAAAAATAAAAATATGATAATTTTGCAAGGAGGGTAATTACGGCAAAATTACTGTCAGGTTAAGTATAGTGTCAACGGCCTTTTTTCATAGGTGTTAATTGTTCTTAAAATGAAAATATTATGATATCTGCTTCAAAAATAAAATACGTAAAATCCCTTGGCCTTCAAAAGTTTAGGGAGCTTCACAGCCATTTTGTGGTTGAAGGGCCAA
>JAOZRY010000439.1 GCA_029939965.1 Bacteroidales bacterium
AATTTTTAAATTTTAATAAAATAAAATTTGATAATTAAAATAATTGTTTCTGTAATAATAAACTGATAAGGGCAGGGAAAATAGATAATTAATTTGTTTTGTTATCCCGCATAAGCCGCTCTGATTACTGATTACTGGCTTATTAAAATAAACACAGGAAACCAATTGAATAATTCCACACCCTTAATGATTAGTTAAATTTTTCCATAGGCAGGTTTAATTTTTTTGAGATTAAACAATAGGTTTTTGAATATCTGAATTCATATTTTTTGCTCTATTTAAGGTGTAAAACTATTTTGTTTATCAATGCGAACCAAGTAAAATAATACCCAATGTATAATGGTATCTGATTTCTGTATGAGTAATATATTTTACTGTAGGAATGAGGTTTTTTTTTATTTTTACCAAAAATGAAAATCAACAGTATGCTATCTCTAAAAAAAATTAACACAATAATAATTGATGATGAGCCGGGCGCAATAGATTTGCTGGAAATGGTATTGACAAATGTTGCCGAAATCAACAACCTTCAATCATTCCTAAGTGCTGATGCAGCATTGGATTATCTGGCAGGAAACATGGATATGGATATGATTTTTCTCGACATCGAAATGCCCGGGAAAAATGGTTTCGACTTTTTGGAAGAGCTAATCAAATTCCCAATCTCTCCCTATATTGTATTTACTACCGGTTTTGATAAATATGCCTTGCGGGCAATTAAAGCAGAGGCGTTCGATTATTTTTTGAAGCCTGTTAGCACAGATGATATCCGGAGAATTGTGAGGCGTTATAAAATCAGTACGGCTACTAACGACAAAAAACCCGGATACCAGAATCTTTTGAATCGTGTTGATCCGGTTAAGATGCTGAAATTTAATAACCTTGATGGTGCATTTTTGGTACATCCCGAAGATATTGTTTATATAAAATCGAGTGGCAACTATTCGCACATACACCAAATTGGAGGTGATCAGGAGTTGGTAACAATGCAATTAGGAAAAATTGAAAAAACACTTCCGGTAAATCAGTATTTCCGAATTAGCCGACAAATAATTATCAACCTAAGATTTCTTAAAAGAGTGAATACCCAGAGTAACCTGTGTATTATTAAATACGATCATCAGGAAATTACCTTTGATGGTTCGGGAAAGAAACTAAAAAAATTAGTTGCGATGCCTTAGGAGCTGTTCGATTATACATAAAAAAAGTGCCTCCACATTGGAGCACTTTTAATATTAAGAACAATATTGGACATCTTTCATTTCTCGGTTTACCCTGTTAAATAGGGGCTGCTGAAAAACCCAACACGTTTTTAATATTTCGGTGTCCCGCCTGCCTATCCCCCGTACTTTGGCAGGCGGGACACCGAAATATCAATGCACGGAAAATACTGTAATTACTTTAAAAGCCTTGCATTAAAAACCAAAAAGTGAATCGTATTGGATTGATATAAAGCAATATGTCGGTTTTTCAGCAGCCCCTAAATAATAGCACACAACGATAATACATATAACAGGATTAACATTTTGCGTGTGTATGAAAACCTTATTTTTTTTATTTTAAACCTTAATAGAACAATGAATGAATTACTCAACTCAACCTTATTACCTTATTATATGGCTGAAAATAAGGTAATAAGGTTTTGGGGAGGTTGTTGCAATTTCATTCTACTAAGGTTTAAAGCAGGAAAATAAGGTTTATTAAAAATCATGTAAAAGTGTTCACCCCGTTAAATAATAGCACAAAACGATAATACATTTAACGGGGTAAACTAATTTTTACTCCTTTTGAAAGATGCCGAGAAATCTACCCCTTCTTATCATATAACCCTAAGTCAGGGCTTGACTCAAAGTCAAACCCTGACTATCAACCAATGAGCACAATTGAACAACATGTTGGGTTTGTTTAAAACAGGCTATTTTAAAACAACCTTTTCAACTTTTACAAACTCTCCGCTAACAATTCGGAGGTGATAAACGCCTTTGGGCTGATTGTTCATATCCACACTAATTAAATCGGAATTGCTGAATACCGTTTGCAAAATTAACTGTCCGCTTAAATTGGTAATAATAATCTCCACATCTTTCGCAAAACTGTTTTCGATCGAAATATTCAATTCACCGGAGGTTGGATTTGGATAAATATTTATCTGCGGATTATTTGAATAACTCTCGCCAATAGTGGTTGAGGATTTAATATTTACCATTTCAACAATAGAAATTCCATTGTTAACAAAAACACCCTGGTTTGGAGTATTGGCATCATAAATCATTTCAAGATCAAATTCCTTATTATCCGAAGCAGTAAAAACCTTAAAGGTGAGAGTTTCACCTTGTATCGCTCCATCGTGCTGATCGGTTAAAATATCATCACCAAAAACAACTAACGAACCGGCAGGTTGCGAATGATCAATCATCATTAAACCAACACAAACTCCTGAAGTATTGAATGCGCCAATAATATCACCGTTTTCAAACTCTGCAACAACCTGTGATGAAAAACCAAATACATGGCTTACAGGCATTTGATGAACCACGTTCCAGGGTGATTCCATTTTGGGTTTTGAAATCTTATAATCCATTCCGGCATCAGGGTATTCACAACCTGCATATTTGATACTGATATCATTGTACGAATCATTCAGAACAAAGTAAGCCTTTCCGGGAATAAGGTTTTCGAGAGTATAAATCTCAAACTCCGGCCAATATAATCCTGTTCCGGCAATATCTTTAATCATTATAATATCTCTAAGCTCTTCAAACTGATCAACAACATCAATAAGGCAATTGGTATTTACAGGCAGGTATGTCCATCCGGGTTTAATTTTTAATTCATTTAGAGGATACCGAATATTTCCACTAACGGATAAATCAACTTCTTGAGTCATCTTTATCTGGTAACCGCTTGTTACATTCAAAGTGTTCAGCGTATTGATGTTTTCTCCCGGCCAGTATATGCCTTCATCATTGGCCATTATCACCAATTCATTCTGATAATCAGCAAAAATAATTTCGAGTTCAGGATCTGTGGGCGTTACATAAGATGATATTCCACTCCATCCTTCAGGAATTGTTATGTTATGGTCAAAGGGGCGCACAACCTCTATAAACCCAACATTACTAGCAATTGTGCCACAATCGTTGGTACATGTAGCATAATATTCACCGGCATCTTCGGGATGCATAGACTGCAGGAGCAAAGTTGGACCGTTTTCATTATTAATAATCTCATTATTAAAATACCAGGCATATTGTCTCTGAGATAAACTATTTACTATTAAAGATAAAAACAGCATATTTCCCTGAGTTACTTCTTTATCCACAACATTATCTTCAATCATATTAAGTTCATCAAAAGTAATACTTAACTGATCGGTTGCCGTAGTAGTACATGGTGCATTTGCATATGCAGAAATAGAGATATCTACCAGTCTGTTTTCAATATCATTATTTCCGGGTGTATATTTTGGATTGAGTGTGTTTGGATTATCAAATGTTCCATCACCGGAAGTTGACCAAATTAATGTTTCATAATCCGATGCGATCCCTGATAATTGAATGTAATTATCGCCACAGGATGTAATATCATCTCCGGCTTCGGCAACTGGGTTTTGCTGAATGTATAATTCCATCTGGTCAATGGCGATGGAGGTACATGGATTTTCGGGTTGAACGGTAATAGTTAAAGTTACAGTATTTCCGAAATC
>JAOZRY010000440.1 GCA_029939965.1 Bacteroidales bacterium
TTCTAACATCTATCTTCTAACATCTATCTTCTAACATCTATCTTCTAACATCTAACTTCTAACATCTAACTTCTAACATCCACATTATGAAACCAACATTATTGATTCTTGCAGCCGGAATGGGAAGCCGCTATGGCGGATTAAAACAAATCGACAAAATCGGGCCATCGGGCGAAGCTATTATTGATTATTCCATATTTGATGCCATCAGGGCAGGATTTGGGAAAGTAGTATTTGTTATCAGAAAAGAGCTGAAACAAGACTTTCGTGAATTTTTTGGCAACAAGCTCGATGGCAAAATCGAGATGGAATTCGTTTATCAGGAGATCGACAATGTGCCGGAAGGTATAGAAATTACTATCGACAGAAAAAAACCATGGGGCACAGGACACGCCATTTTGGTTGCCAAAGATGCCATTAATGAGCCTTTTGCAGTTATTAATGCCGATGATTTTTATGGTGCTGATGCTTATCGTGCCATAGCTGAATATTTTAATTCGAACACAAACCCAAATAACCATTCCATGGTTGGCTATCAATTGGGCGGAACACTATCGGATTTCGGAACTGTTTCGCGGGGTGTGTGCAATACTGATGAAAATAATTTTTTGCATAAGATTGAAGAATTTACCAAAATCGGTATCAGGAATGGGGATATTTGTTTTGATGATGGAACAGAAAACTGGAAACCATTAACAGGCACAGAGATAGTTTCGATGAACTTTTGGGGTTTCTATCCTGAGATGTTCCAGATTTTTGAAAAGGGTTTTGAACGCTTTATCAAAACTGCCAAAGACGATCCCAAAGCTGAATATTTTATTGCATGGCCTCTAATGGATATGATGAAAAATAACAAGGGCAGAGTGAAGGTACTGGAAACCAACGCACAGTGGTTTGGCGTAACTTACAAAGAAGACAAGCCAATCGCCATCCAAAAGATCAACAATCTTGTTAAGGCCGGAAATTATCCTGATAACCTCTGGAAATAGTTTATGAATAAACATCAAAACTATTTCGATGTAAAATCAATTATCAATCAATTTGAGATTAGTGGTGATTTTTGTCGTGCTGAATCCATTAGTGTTGGTCATATCAACGATACCTTCCTGATAAAAACAAAGGATGATAACGATCCGGATTATGTGATTCAACGGATAAACCACAATATTTTTAAAGATGTGGACAAACTAATGGACAACATCTATAGAGTTACCACTCACATTACCAACAAACTAACTACTCTTAAGGAAACCCACCATAATAGATACCTCGAATTAGTAAAGAGCAAAAATCAGGAATTGTACTATCACGATAAGTTTGGGAATTACTGGCGATGCTATGTTTATTGCCCAAACAAAACAGTAGATTTTAATGTAATAACACCTGCAATGGCTTTTGAAGGGGGAGTGGTACTTGGAAAGTTTCAGGCGTTCCTTTCGGATTTACCGGGCGGACGGCTTCATGATATTATTCCCGATTTTCATAATCTTGAAAAAAGATTATCAGATTTTAATATGGCCATTAAGAACAATCTTTTGAAAAGGGTTAAAATTGCCAAAGCCGAAATTGATTTTTTCAATTACAGGGCAATGGAAATGCTTAAAGTTAACGAGATTGGAAAACAGGGGTTGCTTCCGGTTAGAGTTACACACAACGATACAAAGTTCAACAACATCCTTTTCGATGAAAATGCAAACGCCCTTTGTATTATCGACTTAGACACGGTGATGAATGGTTATGTACTTTTTGATTTTGGCGATGCCATTCGCACGCTTGCAAATACAGCAGCAGAAGATGAAACCAATCTTTCAAGAGTTAAATTCAACTTTGAATTATACGATTGTTTTTCGAAAGGATATCTGAAAGAAACCCTGCCAATATTAACAAAAACAGAAATTGAATATCTGGCTTTTTCTGCAAAATTGATGACCTATATTATTGCTTTGAGGTTTTTAACCGATTTTTTGAATGGAGATGTGTATTTTAAAATAAATTATAAAACCCATAACTTAAACAGAGCCCGAAATCAATTGGAGTTACTGAAACAGATGGATAAGAATTTTGGAAGGATGAGTGAAATAATTGGCAAGTATTCGTGATAATAATTTATGTCCGTCCTGAAAGTCGGTTTTATTGATAGGCACTAATTAAAAACAAGTTTGTTAATATAAAAAACCCGTCGCTTACTACCACCCCCTACCCCACTATTGCGTAAAGTTTGATATCCATAAGCCAAAAAATAATCGCCATACCAATGCATGATCCTGCCATCAGAGGTTTCGAGTTGAACATCTCCGGTATATTTAGTCGAAATTTTGGTTTTCTCAACATTACCAATTTGCTGATATCGATTAATCACTTTAGAAACAATACTTCCGGCATGATTGTAAAAAATTACCAGTTCATCATTATCCTTGTAAACGTCAACACTTTTTTGAAGCTGCATCGAACGCTTGTCCCAAATCTTAATTCCATTGCTCCAAAGCAGGTCTCCATCCCTGTTAAAGCTTACTGCAAAAGCATTAAAATACCGATATCCGTCGAACACGGAATAGTAATATGGCATGGGTCTTCCGTAAAAATCATAACTCATCGAAGAAATCTGGTGGTACTCGGGGTAATAGGCCTCTGCAAGCAATAAAAAGTTATCACCATAATTTTGAAGATCGTGCAGCAGAAACTCATACCAGAGGGTTTGTTCTTTTCCTTTTTTCTTCTCTTTTTTAATCATATCCTGCACCTCGGATAACTCTTCGTTGTTAAGAATTTCGGTTATATTTTTAAAATCCAACAACTTATGGAAACGAATAAATTTCTGTTCTTCGTTTTTAATCTTTGCAATATAAAATCCCTCCGATTCTTCTCCGGGGTTGGTTTCATCAACACTTGTGGTATTACCATTCATATTATTAAAACTCCCCAAAACAAACACTTCGGAAGATGAAATAAAGGACAATTGTGCATTTATCAATTTTTCGGAAGGTCGTGTTGGCGCAACCAATACCGAAGATGTTATGCTTGCACTAAAGTTATACGTGTTCACATATAGCGAACTATTTTTGCGCGATGAATAAATATTTACAGCAATAACTACACTTTGATTGAAAGGGTCGAATTTTACATCTTTGATAAATGTAGGGTTCTCAGTAAAAAGTACCGGGAAATCCTTTCCGCTACCCAAATCTCGTATTAGCAGCAAAGCCTCATCCTTATCATAATTAAACCCGGCAACAAACAGACTATCGCGTACCGAGAAATTAACAAGAGTAGCTTTTTCAGGAATAAAGATACCTTCGGTTTTAAAATCGCCGGTAACAATATCAATATTAAACAAATAAAAATTGTATTCATCACGGCGGGCTTTTGTTAGTTTTTTAAAAGCAAGAAAAAGATGTTCACCATCGAGATAAGAGTTTTCGTACCCAAATTCTTTATACACAGGTATTTCTTTCGACCACAGGGGTATCATTTCTTTATCGTAAAAAACAAAAATCCATGCTTTGCTCTTATCGCTGATGTTTTTAATACTTTCGTAAAACATTAGCACTCCCCGTTCGCCACACGAAACAACCTGAAACACCTCTGCCCTGGCCGTAAACTCAATCCTCAAAGGCCCTTCATTTTCCTGAGCCAGAGTTGAGAGAGTTAAAAAGAAAAGTACGATAAAGATGTTCAGTAATCCTTTCATGCCGTAATCGCT
>JAOZRY010000441.1 GCA_029939965.1 Bacteroidales bacterium
AATCATTTTAGCATTAAACCATTGAATCATTGAATCATTTTAGCATTAAACCATTAAAACATTAGATCAGGATTGCGGATATGGAAGTTGTGTTACATTTGCGCAAAAATGATTTTTTCATCACTGAATTGTTAGAAAAAATGCCGACAGCACCTGATCTTTCCAACATCAACATCGAAGATTTTAAATATAACCTGCCTGATGAGCGCATAGCAAAGTTTCCGAAAGAAAATCGTGATGAATCCAAATTGCTGATTCATAAAAATGGCATCATTTCTCAAGATCAGTTTAAAAATATTGCTTCTTATCTGCCGGCAAAAAGCTTGATGGTAATGAATAATACCAGGGTAGTAAGAGCCAGGCTGTTTTTTAGGAAACCAACCGGAGCTTTAATCGAAATATTTTGTCTTGAACCTGTAAGCCCCACATCAGAAATTCAAATGGCTTTTCAGCAGCGTGGTGAGGCAATATGGAACTGTATGGTGGGTAATGCCAGACGCTGGAAATCGGAACCCCTTAAATTAGAACTCGATAATAAGGGTGAGCCTTTGACAATAAAAGCTGAAAAAATTGAAAGATCAACAGATGCCTTTCTCATCAAATTTAGCTGGAAACCAAAAATATTAACACTCTCCGAAATCCTTGAATTGGCCGGAAAAATCCCTCTTCCTCCTTACCTGAATCGCGATGCTGTGGACAAAGACACCGAAACATATCAAACTGTTTATGCCCGGTATGATGGCTCAGTAGCTGCACCAACAGCTGGTTTGCACTTTACAGAAACGGTTTTCGATAGTTTGAAAAAGAAACGTATTGCCCTTGATTATCTTACGCTGCATGTAGGAGCCGGAACCTTTAAGCCCGTGGGTGATGATGGTATTGATAACCATGAGATGCACACCGAGCAAGTGCTTGTTTCGAGAAATTTGATAGAAAATCTTCTTCAAAATATCGGGCATATTATTGCTGTTGGAACCACTTCGGTCAGAACTCTCGAAAGCTTGTACTGGTTTGGTGTTAATCTTGAAAAAGATCATCATGCTATTTTTAAGGTTAAACAATTCGACCCGTATCAAAATACTGAGCAGGAATTATTACCAATAACTATTTCTTTAAAAAACATCCTGAATTATATGAACCGGAATCAATTGGATGTACTTGCCGGGTCAACACAATTGATGATCATTCCGGGATACAAATTCAGGATTATCAATGGAATGATCACCAACTTTCATCAACCACGAAGTACTTTGCTTTTGTTAATATCGGCATGGTTAGACACGAGGTGGAAGGATATTTATAAATTTGCCATGCAAAATAATTTCAGATTTTTGAGCTATGGCGATAGCTGTTTGTTTTTGTAGCCGGTTTGGCGAAGTGCGAACCCACAAGTGAATTTTTTTGCAAGTCAGGGATTAATAATGCAGTTTGTTTTAAAAAGAAACAAGTGATGTACATTCCTTCGTTTGAAAGGTTAATTCATACAAACTTTATATTTAAAAGATTACATATTCAAATATTCATTGTTATTTTGTGCTGAAATTTCATAGTTCATCACAATAACATTATTCAAATTAATTATGTCGAATAATCTCTATATCGCTGCTGCTGAAGCCAGAGCAGGAAAATCTCTAATAGCCTTGGGGTTCATGGAACTGTTGTCGAGACATGTAAAAAAAATTGGGTTTTTCAGGCCAATAATTAGAAGCGAAAAAGAAAAAGATTCGCACATACGGCTAATTTCCGAGAGGTATAACCTTCCTTTTGCCTACGAAGAAATGTACGGAATTACCGGCAATGAGGCTATCGAACTCGTTCAGAGTGGCGATCAGGGGGCTCTTCATTCCGGTATTGTTGATAAATACAAAAATCTGGAAAAAAAATGTGATTTTATTCTTTGTGAAGGCACCGATTTTAGAGGGACAATGGTTCCTTTTGAATTTGACATGAATGCACAACTTGCAAATAATTTAGGTGCTCCGGTTCTATCTGTAATCAACGGCAATGGAAAAACAGTACATGAAATTGCTGAGAATTTACACATAGTAAAAGGGACACTTTTGGAAGAAAAATGCAGTTGGATCGGAACCTGTATCAACAGAGTAAACGAAGCTGATATGCCGGAGGTTCAGGAGATGTTTAAAAAATATGGCAAACCTGAAGAGATAAATTTTGCCCTGCCCGAAAAGAGCATCCTGCAAAAAATAACCATGCGGCAGGTTGTGGAAGCAATGAATGCAAGCCACATTTATGGTGATGATGAAAGCCTGAATTACGATGTGATGGATTTCAGGGTAGCTGCCATGAGCCTCGAAAATGTGCTGAGCCAATCCTCTGATAAAATACTTGTAATTACTCCGGGCGACCGTACCGAAATTCTGATAGGTTTGTTTATGAGCATGCTGGCAGATAATTTTCCGAAAATTTCGGGAATATTGCTTACCGGCGGAATAAAACCAAGCGAACAATTGGCTCGCCTGATGGACGGGATAAATAAAATACCACTTGCTGTGTATGGAGTTAAATCCGACACTTACCAAACAGCTATGGCGGTAAATAAAATTCATCCCATACTTACCCCCGAAAACGACAGAAGGCTATCAATCGCCCTTAGTCATTTCGAAGCAAACGTAGATATTAATATTTTAGGGCAAATACTAAGGATAACCAGATCGAAAGTAGTTACACCTGTAATGTTTGAGTACGAATTGTTTGAACGTGCCCGTGCCAATCGTAAGCATATTGTGCTTCCCGAAGCCGAGGATGAGCGGATATTACGTGCTACCGAAATTTTACTAAAACGCAATGTGGTGGATATTACCCTACTTGGCAATGAGGTCGAAATCTTTAAAAAAGCCAAATCTCTCCAGCTCAACCTTACCGGTGTTAATATTATCGATCCTTATGATAATGATCTTGTACACGAATATACCGCCGAATATTTTAAATTGCGCAAACACAAAGGCATAACCAAAGAACAAGCCTACGAGCTTATGTTTGACGTAAGCTATTTTGGTACAATGATGGTGCACAAAGGGCATGCCGACGGAATGGTTTCTGGTGCTGCACATACTACACAGCACACCATTAAACCTGCATTTGAGTTTATAAAAACCAAGCCCGGTGTGTCCATTGTCTCCAGTTCTTTCCTGATGTGTTTTGATGATCGGGTGTTGGTTTATGGCGACTGTGCCGTGAATCCAAATCCAAATTCCCGCGATCTTGCCGACATTGCCATCAGCTCAGCCGAAACGGCTATTAATTTTGGTATCGAACCACGTATTGCCATGCTATCCTATTCCACCGGCGAATCAGGAAAAGGTGCTGATGTGGAGAAAGTACGGGTGGCTACCCAAATTGCCCGTGAGCGCCGTCCTGATTTTAAAATTGAAGGCCCGATCCAATACGATGCTG
Source organism: Bacteroidales bacterium (assembly GCA_029939965.1). Lineage (GTDB taxonomy): Bacteria > Bacteroidota > Bacteroidia > Bacteroidales > 4484-276 > SABY01. Next base: position 3,415 of record JAOZRY010000441.1, read on the forward strand.
CCATCGAACCTACTGTTGCAAAGCAAAAAATGCCGGATAGTGAGGTTGCCGGAAAAGCTACCGTTTTTATTTTTCCCGATTTAAATACAGGTAACAATACCTACAAAGCAGTGCAACGTGCTGCAAACGCTGTTGCCATCGGTCCGGTTTTACAAGGGTTGAATAAACCCGTAAATGATCTCAGTCGTGGTTGTTTGGTAAAGGATATTGTAAATACAGTTGTTATTACAGCCATTCAGGCGCAGGAAGAGAAGTAGAGGATAGATGCTAGAGGATAGATGTTAGA
>JAOZRY010001171.1 GCA_029939965.1 Bacteroidales bacterium
AAACCAAACAGATACCATATTTTACGATGACCCGATGAAATACTACAATGCCATGCTCATCGACATAATGGCAGCAAAAAAGTATGTGTTTATCGAAACTTACAAATTCGGGCATCAAAGCATTGGGATCAAATTCAGGGATGCACTTACGGCAGTTGCAAAACTTGGTGTGGAGGTAAAACTCCTGATCGATTCATGGGGAGGAAGTTCTATTCCGGATGATTTTTTTGATGAGTTGAAGGTAGCAGGTGGTGAAGTCCGGTTTTTTCAGAAAATCAAAATCAATATCGACTTTTTTACCCGAAGTCATCGCCGTAATCACCGTAAAATAACAATTATCGATGATTTAATTACATACATAGGATCCTCCAACCTAACCGATTACAATATTATCTGGCGCGAAAGTATGCTTAGGTTTTCGGGTGAAATTACAAAAAAGTTTAAAAAAGTTTTTTATCAGGATTTTAAAATTTACAATAAATATATTCGATACCGAAGCCTCTACACCCGGGTTATCCGTTATAACGATTTAGAAATTTTGAGAGATGTACCATCTATTTCGCGACAAAAAATTAAAAAACGATACCAACATCTTTTCAAAAACGCAACGTCAGAGATTATTATAGAAAGTCCATATTTTTTGCCGGGATATTTTTTGCGCAAAGCAATGATAGATGCTGCAAACCGTGGGGTGGAGGTAAAGGTAATTATTCCGAAGCACTCCGATGTGAGATTGGTGAATATACTGCATGGCCGTTATTTAGAGTTGCTACACAACCGCAATATCAAGTTTCTCTACTTTGGCCCTCACAATTTGCATGCAAAAATTATCCTGGTCGATAGCAAAATGTTTTCTATTGGATCTCCAAACTTTGATTATAGAAGTTTTAGATATATGCACGAAATAGTGCTGACAGGAAATGACCAACATATTTCCAAAATGCTCAGAAGTCATATCGATGAAACCATTTCAATGTGCGAGCCATTTAATTATGAGATATGGAAACAACGCCCCGTGATTCAAAAATTTTTTGAGTGGCTAATATTACC
>JAOZRY010000442.1 GCA_029939965.1 Bacteroidales bacterium
AATATCTTACGACAGCGAATATGCAAGACACACAAAGAACGCACGTGAAGCAGCATCAGGCACAAACGAACTTGAGCGCGCAGAAAAAATTTACGAGTATTTCAGAGACGAGACAGATCATCCTCATGCTACGTACACTTATGAGCAAATGATGATGAACAGATATTCTAATCATCAATTCGCTATAGATTTAATGAAAAGCATGGCTGATCTTGTTGCGAGCAATGCTGTATACTGTTAACCCTTCGCTTAGTGCAAAGGAGCCACAACATGCAAACACTGATAGCAATCTTGATGATTCAATTGGCATTTGTTTTGGCGGCAATCACAGAGATGTGTAAGGGCCTGGCGTCGATATGCGCATTTAAATTTTAAGGGAGGATACAATGATCGACAAAAAACGTATAAACAATATCGGTACAAAGCTTACCGATGATGAAAACAAAGCATTTAACGTATATTGCACCGCTCACGATAGGTCACGGTCTTGGGTGATCCAGGAAGCGGTTAAGCAATACATCAATTTCAAAAACGAAAGGAAATAACGAAAATGATCTCAAAAATTTTTAACTTCATAGCAGACTTTGCAATAATGACTTTAATCGTCATCCTCGGAGCCGCATTCGCAATAATTTATGGTGTTTAAATTATTCGCATCCCTGCCCCCGGCTTTAATAGCTGGGGGCCTTCTTTTTTTACTATGGACGATCATCACGCCCACATTTTTCTCGTTTGTCGTACTCTATCAGCATTAAAATAGAACAAGCTGCATGCGCCAGGTATGGCAGTCCACTTTCTTCGTCTATGTTTTCACCTTTCCACCACGACCACAAATGACGTTGAATCGCAGCAAACAGCCTGCCCCAAGATAACCCTTTTTCCCAATTTCTGTCGTCATATTTTTTTGCACCATATGTGAAAATTTTAACAACTTCTTCAAGCGCAGCTGCCGGAACTAAATCAAATCTTATTTTTTCATCGTCAAACTTTTTACCTTCATCTCCCATGTCATCCTCCAGTTAAATTTTTTAATGATCTTGATTTTTTATTATACATGCATCGATTTCGGCTTGAAATGTATAAATCATTTTTGCAATAAAGAAGAATACTACAAGAATTCCGATGATGATGCTAATGAAAAAAACTGAAAAAAATACTGTTGCAATCATTTTCATTCTCCTTTGCTTATGATGATAATTATATTATGGCATGTTTTTTGCTTTGCCGTTGATTTTCGTTAAATTTGCTCATAACAGGCTGAGCATGCCCAAAACACGCAAAAAGCAGGCATAAATATTTGATATTATTACTACAAGCAGGTAAACAGGCAAAATGCGACTTGAAACTTGTTTTGAGAAAAGATACCTTATTTCTTTTTTTACATATCTTAAACTCATTTTATATAGTACCTTTATTCTATTAAAGTATTAAATTACCTGCTTTACCTGCTTATCATTGTAGAACAGTAACTTAGGAGTACCATTTCGTGTTATTTGTCTGTGATATGGGTACGTTTATGTGTGATATGTCCATTTTATATATCATCTATGTCATTTTCGTTTTTTATTGCATATTGAACATTCCAGTCAATTTTCATTCCTGCTTGTTTTGAAAATTGCTCTTGACACATAATTTTTTCCGGAAAAACATAAAAACGATGATATTTATAATCGTCTCCGAGTCTCTGACGTGTGTCAAAATCACAATATTTTAACAAATTTTTGCTAAAAACAGCCTGCGTTAAAATATATTTTGTATTTATTTTTTTGCAAAAATTGACATATTGATCATATAATTCTGACTTCAAAATACTGTTTTCATCGTCACCAATATCTGATGCAGACATTAGTTTTTCAAACCAAAACTTCTCAAGAGAATCAAAGTTCTGCATGAGTTGGTCAAAAAGTCCCACTGTTTTGGGGGCTTCTCTTAAATTGCATTGAGATGTATCAATAGCTAAAAGATCATGCAGCATTGCTGAAATACCGCCTCGCTTGTACATTTGACATGCTATTGCTTTAAAATACGCATGATCTTGAATGTGGTCACTCGAAACATCAAGCATGAAAAAACGTCGCTCTTTGTTGCCGACAGGGACCACCCAATCTGAATTTGACGCAACAATACAGTTGACGTGGTTTGACACCATAAATGCGTCTTTTCCTTTAAGTTCTACCATGTGTCTATCTGATGTTATCAGTCCTTTCAGGACACCCTCAGCCGATTTGTCACCGGCAAACCACGCTTCGTCCATGTACAGCAGAATACACTCTTTTAAATGTGCATTAAACCGCCCTGTCACTTGTTTTGCATTTGTGACTTGTAAGAAATGATGCCCAAATATTTCACCGAATATTTCAACAAAAACACCTTTTCCAGTTCCACGCTCACCACGTAATACAACAGCCGTACCAGGTTTTTTACCGCCTGGGTCTTGAACCATTCGAGCCAGCCAAGCTATCAACCATTCAAAATCGTGTAAATTTTTTGAACAAATGTTTTCAAACAAATGCGTTTTAAATAATGACCAATCACCTGGTTTGGGTTCGTATGAAAAGCCATGAAATAGATTGTAGAATTTATCGTTGTCAACGTTCGGTTCAAAAATTATTCCCTGGTATTCCCTTCGCTTTGGTGATGCTAACCAGGCAGTAGCAAGTTGAAGTTCTTGCGGTTGCCCTTTTTGCCCAGCCAACGGATTCGGGATTTTTTTATTTGCATGTAAAACTTTGAAATCGTATTCAGTTAAAAATTGAATGTCTGCCCGGCCTGAAAAGCTTGTGGTTTCATAAAGGATTCTGACCTTACCGCCGACCATAATTACTGCATGATTTTTATTCATTATTTCAACGGGATCGTCTGTTTTTTCTGTAATTGTAGCTTTTTCACACAAATCAAGAAGCTTGTCTTTTGTTCCGCCAGCAATAATCCAGTCTGAAACATCACCTTTTGATTTAAGGTCTGGAAGTTCAACAATCTTTATTGATAATGCGGTATCTTGAAATTCACGAGCCAGGCGTGTCATGTGTTTTGTACCTGGATCATCATTATCAGGAAGAAGGATAAGATTTTTATCTTTGAAATATGGTAGAACATCTGGCCAGAACTTACCAGCACCGCCGTGGAATGTGGTGGCTGGCAGTTTGAATTTATCGTTTAAATCATCTGCGCACTTTTCGCCTTCAACAATATAGATTGTATCATTATCAATTACATTTTTAATTTTGTACGGAAGTGGCGTAATATCATTCATGTTCCAGATCCATTTTTCTGGGTTTTTCGGGTCTGGTTGCCGTTGTCTAAAACTTTTGGGCTTGAGTCTACAAACTTGATAAATCAGTTCACCATCTGCATTTAGATAGTCATAAGTTGCAACAACTTTGCCTTTTGGCGTAACAGATTTTTTCTTTTTGGGTTCATAATCAAATACAACGTTTGTTTTGTCTGCATAGTATTTCAAAACTTCGATAAATTCACGCCCTGAACACGGCCCAAGCTCAGCGGCAAGATCAAAGAAGCCTATAGCTTGCCTGGGGCCACTGTTGTTAAATATTCGCAGATACCCCGCAAAACGGCTGGAGCTGTCCACATTCAGCCCGCAAGATGGGCTTTTTTCAGACTTAAAAGGTGAAAAGCACGGTATAAAGCCTTTTGGGCTTTGATTTCCTGCAAATGTAAAACAACCCCATGATTCAAA
>JAOZRY010000038.1:0-6262 GCA_029939965.1 Bacteroidales bacterium
TTCAATGCTTCAATGATTCAATGCTTCAATGATTCAATGATTCAATGATTCAATGTTTTAATGCTTCAATGCTTCAATGATTCAATGTTTTAATGTTTCAATGTTTCAATGTTTCAATGACACTCTCCTTATCGCATTGTCTCCTTATCTCCTTATCGCATTTCATCATTATAATCAAACTTATTAAGAGAACAACAAAATAATTGTTTACCACTAAAATGGTAGTAGAACCTATATAAATAAGGAAATATACTTTGCAAGAGAACAAACTACCCCATTATAGCGCCAATAATTGTAGCCGAAAGCAACGAAGCCAACGTACCACCCAAGAGTGCTTTCATTCCAAATTTCGACAGAAACCATCTTTTATTTGGGGCTAACCCACCAATACCACCAATCTGGATACCGATAGAGGCAAAGTTGGCAAACCCGCAAAGCATATAGGTAGCCATTATTACAGATTTTTGATGTGCAAAGAGACTGCTGGCTTTCATACCTGCCAGGCTGGTGTAACCCACAAATTCGCTTGCGATTAATTTTTCGCCCAGCAACTGCCCAACAAGTGTAACATCCTGCCCGCCAACACCAATAGCCCACATGAGTGGAGCAAAGGCATACCCAAGAATAAATTCCATCGAAAGTCCCTGGTATTGGCCTCCGGTTACATCGGCAATGGAAGGGTTAAGACCAGTCCACCCCCCTACCTTGAGAAGAATAAAATTCATCATGGCAATAAATGCAAAAAATACCAACAACATGGCTCCAACATTTGCAGCCAATTTTAAACCTTCGGTTGTGCCATTAGAGAGCGCATCCAAAAAGTTCTTTCCAATTTTTTCTTGCTTTACCTCTACCTTTAAATTTATTTTATCTGTCTGTGGCATCAAAATTTTCGACATTACAATAGCTCCCGGAGCAGCCATTACTGAGGCGGTAAGTAAGTGCTTGGCAAAAATGAGTCGTTGTACCGGATCGTCGCCACCCAAAAAACTTATATATGCAGCCATCACACCTCCTGCCACAGTAGCCATCCCTCCAATCATTACGAGCAACATTTCTGAGTCGTTCATTTTTGGCAGGTAAGCTTTTATCATCAAGGGTGATTCGGTTTGCCCCAGAAAAATATTTCCGGCAACCGATAAACTTTCGGCTCCCGAAATTTTTAGTGCTTTCGTCATAAGCCACGCCATTACCCAAACCACTTTTTGTATTATTCCGAGATAAAATAAAACACTGGTTAAGGCTGAGAAGAAAATGATAGTTGGCAAAATTTGCAAGGCAAAAATAAAACCCTCTTTTGGGACATTCATTAAATCGTTGAACAGGAAGGTACTACCAATTTTGGTAAAGTCGAGAATTACTACAAATATACTTCCAACTATACCAAAGAAATATTCAATAAAAGGAATAAACAATATTCCCAGGGCTATTCCGAGCTGAATTAATAAACCTGTTGCCACAACTTTCCACGAAATGGCACGGCGATTTGAGCTAAAAAGCCAGGCAATAAAAATAAGTACAAATATCCCTAACAAACCTCTTAACAAGTTAACCACCGAAAAACCACTTTTACCCCGCTGCACAAAAGACCCACTCCCTGGCGAATCATTAATATATGTGATCGTTGTGCCATTTTCTGACAAAACCAATGAGTCGGCAGTTATTTTAATAATTTGATAACTGCGGGTAGCACGATCAGATGCGAGCTTATTTTGAGCCATCCGGGTTACCTCCTGCCCATTGCGATAAAAAATCACATTTGGTTTGCTGCCTTCTACTCTGTAAACCGTCGAATCGATATGTTGTTCTTCATCATCTAAATTATAAGACAGTATTAACTCCTTATCATTAAGCTTCCAATCGCCACTCAGCAAAATTTCTTCATTATGGAGTTTTTGCTCAAAGGTGCTAATCTCTTTTGTTAGTTTTATGTGTGCTAAACCCTTTTCATGTTTTTGTAAATTACCCAAACTGTCAGTAACCGAAACAGCCATCCACTTGGTTGCAATAAGGTTGTGTGTGTTTTTCTGATTCTGACTGTTGGAAACAAAAGGAAGGAGGATAAAAATTACGATAATAAGTAGAAGTGGTCTTTTCATGTTCTGCTAAATATGATATCTATAAATTTAATTAGTCTGCAAATATCAAATTTTTAGCTAATCTCGCCGCTTTATTTCGTCTCTAATTATTGAAGCTTTTTCATAATCTTCATTTTCAATGGCTTTCTGCAAAAAATCATTCAATTCGTCGATTGTATTTTTGTAATATGGATTTTCGGGTTTTTCTTTTGTCCGAAGCCATTCTCTTTCGTTGCTATGCTCTTCTTTTTCATCTTTAACAATAATCCCGGCTTCCGACATTATTTTTTCTGTGGTATAGATCGGGCATTTGAATCGTATAGCCATTGCAACGGAATCTGATGTTCGGGAATCAATTTCAATTATTTTTGTTCCATTATCACAAACCAATTTAGCATAAAAAACACCTTCATGAAATTTGTTAATCACAACCTCGGTAATTTCAATACCAAAAGATTTCGCTACATTTTTAAGCAAATCGTGAGTGAGCGGCCTTGCAGGTTTCATTTTTTCAAGTTCAATTGCAATAGCTTGTGCTTCAAATCCTCCAATAATTATTGGTAATCTGCGCTCTCCCAACGTTTCACCCAATATTAAAGCATAAGCTCCACTTTGCGATTGACTGTATGACATTCCCAATATCTCAAGTTTTATTTTATCCATTGTCAAACCACTTTTGAAATCATATCACGAAATTATAAAATTATTCTGAAAAGCATAGATTTTATATTATCCAATGCACTACAATACGTCATTTGGCTATACCCTATCAAACTCTCCCTTTCGACAAATTGTTCATAGTTCGTCAATATTTAAAGGTTAAAACGCTACACTTTACTATAAATGAGACTGTTAAAAAACCAACACAAATACCCTTATTTGGACAGAATGAAAATAAGGCAGATGAAGATTATTAATATTATTTTGGAGGTTATTAAGCATATTGTTTTACTGAAATTGCAGTTATCCTGGTAAAAGATTAATAAAATTTCTAATTATTAAAATAGGTTACTTTTGCAGCTCGTTTTTCATTTAATGAAATAACTGAAAAAGATTATTCAAAATTAGATTATATGGCAACAAAATCAAAATCATTAGATCTCAGGCAGCGGATGCGCAACGCGCTTCAAGGCGGAGGCGAAAAAGCCATCGAAAAGCAAAAGGCAACAGGAAAGCTTACTGCACGCGAAAGAATTATTGCATTGTTGGATGCAAAATCATTTCACGAATATGATTTATTTGTACAACATGCAGGCAAGGATTTTAATATGGACAAGAAATACCTGCCGGGTGACGGGGTAATAACCGGAACCGGAACTATTCTTGGGCATCCGATATGCATATATGCACAAGACTTTACTGTAGCCGGGGGTTCGTTAGGATACATGCATGCAAAGAAAATCACCAAAATCATGGATCACGCCATGAAGTTAAAAATCCCATTGATCGGAATCAACGACTCAGGAGGAGCACGTATTCAGGAAGGAGTAAACTCTCTGGCAGGATATGGTGAGATTTTTTACAGAAACACGCAAGCTTCCGGAGTTATTCCACAAATCTCTGTAATATTAGGCCCTTGTGCAGGTGGTGCTGTTTATTCGCCCGCACTTACCGATTTCGTTTTTGTGGTCGATAAAATTTCAAAATTGTTTATCACAGGCCCCGAAGTTATTAAAACAGTATTGGGTGAAGAAATTTCTATGGAGGAGTTGGGTGGAGCTCGTACACATGCAGAAATTACCGGAAATGCTCATTTTTACGCAAAGAGCGAATTGGAATGTTTCAGCCAGATTAAACAATTAGTAAGCTTTATTCCCTGGAACAATTTCAAAAAGGCCGATCCGTTTCCATCCAAAAAACCCAACACTCGCAAATATAAAATTGAAGACATCATTCCGGCTGATCCAAAAGAACCTTATGATGTTCGTGATCTGATTAAATCAGTTGCTGACGATTCTGAATTCTTTGAAGTCCAGGAACTTTTTGCTGCAAATATCGTTATTGGGTTTGCTCGTCTCGAAGGTCAAACAGTAGGTTTTGTTGCAAACCAACCACTGGTTCTTGCCGGAGTTCTCGATGTGGATTCATCTGACAAAGCAGGCAGGTTTATTCGCTATTGCGATGCTTTTAATATTCCTTTGGTCACTCTCGTTGATTTACCGGGATACCTGCCAGGCGTTGAACAAGAACATGCCGGTGTAATACGTCATGGTGCAAAAATTTTATATGCCTATTCAGAAGCTACTGTACCAAAAATTACACTTATTATGCGCAAAGCTTATGGTGGTGGATATATTGCCATGTGCTCGCATCATTTACGTGCCGATTTTGTATTTGCCTGGCCTACAGCCGAAATTGCTGTTATGGGGCCCGAAGGTGCTGCAAATATCATTTTCAGGAAAGAGATTAAAGAAGCAAATGATCCTGACGAATTCAGACAAGCGAAAATAGAGGAGTACAAAGAAAAATTTGCCAACCCGTATGTTGCGGCAGCCTACGGATACATTGATGCTGTAATTGAACCTAACGAAACAAGGCATTTTCTTACACATGCACTCTCAATTTCGAATAACAAAACCGTTGAAAGGCCGGATAAAAAGCATGGCATTCCACCATTTTAAGATTTCGAGATAAACTAAATATTTTTTCAAATATGGAAAACGAACAACACGATATTGATATAAAAACATTGTGGGTTGATGAGGTGAATTACCAAACCACACTCACAAAAAAATACCTCAACAGAAAACCATATACTCCACCAAATTTAAAGGAGATCAAGGCATTTATTCCGGGTACGATCAAGGAGGTATTTGTAAAAAGAAAAGCTAAAGTAAAGGCAAACGATAAGCTTTTGATACTTGAAGCTATGAAAATGAATAATTTATTGCGAGCACCGTTTGACGGGACTATAAAAGCGATTTATATAAAAGAGGGGCAGATTGTTTCGAAAAATTTTGTGCTTATCGAATTTGCCTAACTAACACAATAAGTGCTTATTAATAAATTACCGGATAATTTACAAAACTGCCCTGATGATTCAATAGGATTATCAGGGCAGTTTTCTTCTTATGGCCTCAATATCGAATATGCCTTTTGTTTCAATAATAAAATCCAACAATTCGTCCTGACCAATTGCCTCAACTGCAGAAGTGGTAAAAAGTGGTGGGAGCTCTTCCCAGTCTTCGAGTAAGGTATTTTTATAATTCGAAAAATTGGTTTCAACATCAGCTTTCTTCAGTTTATCGGCTTTGGTAAAAACCAAGGCAAATGGCAAACCGTTTTCACCAAAGCTTTCGATCATTTCCAAATCAATCTTTTGAGGAGGAATCCTCATATCAATCAATATGAACGTACACATCAGGTTCAGGCGGTTAAGCAGGTAACCATTAATCATCTTCTGCCATTTTGCCCTGTCCTTTTTCGATACCTTTGCGTACCCATATCCCGGAAGGTCAACCAAATACCAGTCGTCATTTATCAGAAAATGATTTATAAGCTGGGTCTTCCCTGGCCGTACTGATGTTTTAGCCAGTTTATTCCGATCGCAAAGCATATTAATCAACGAAGACTTTCCAACATTCGACCGGCCAATAAATGCAAACTCAGGCTTTACCTGCGGAGGACATTTTTTATAATCAGTATTACTAACAACAAATTCTGCTTGCTTGATTTGCATAAATTATCGGTTTTGAATTGGTTAAAAAGATGCTAATTCAATTTATGATTTACGATTTATGATTTATGATTTACGATTTATGATTTACGAATTATTATTGAAACTGTAATGCGAGAAACTGACAACAAAAAATTTAAACAACATGGTGGTTAGTTTTGCAAATTTAGAGCCTGATACTTTAATGGTACAATGTTTTAATGGTGTAATTATTTAATGAACCCGTGATACCCACATTGTACCATTCCTTCATTGTACCATTGTATCATTGTACCATTGTATCATTGTATCATTGTACCATTGTATCATTGTACCATTGTATCATTGTACAAAAACAAATTTGAAGATTATTTTTTCACATCCTTTAAATGTCTGTCCTTCTTTTCGCTGTATATATCCGAAATGGTAATCATAATTCCTGATTCTTCCACATCACCAAAATTTTCATTAATGGATGTACCAAAAAATTTCATAGTCGAAGAAAGATTCATATACGCATTTACAAGTG
>JAOZRY010000038.1:6362-13783 GCA_029939965.1 Bacteroidales bacterium
GATGTACCAAAAAATTTCATAGTCGAAGAAAGATTCATATACGCATTTACAAGTGGTGGAATAAACTCTTTTCGCCCCCTTACAAATTGTTGCAGTGCTTTATAATTTTCTTGATAATCAGATTTTGTGAAAATATCTTCAAATATTTTGGTATTTGTTTCCAGTAACACGGGTTGGTGAGGATAAACAAGTTTATCGTTATCCGGAAAATATTTCAGCAAAAAATATACAATTGCTTCACGAGCCAAAAGATCAGAATCCCGATACATGGTTATTTTCCCAAATAAGTAATCAACATCCGAATTTTCAAGCATCAATGAACCAAGTCCATCCCAAAGATTGTCGAGAGAATACAATCCTTTTCGCATATTTTTCATAGGCTGGTAGTTCGGCTGAACAAATGAACGCCCAAGTTCAATAGTTCTGGGTATAAATTCCTTTACAAATTTTTCGGAATATTTAAACAGTTTTGATGTTGGGGTTTTAATTGTCCCATCATCGGAAATGGATAATTCTTTGCAATGCTTAAATCGGTATCCTCCAACAATTTCTTCATCTTTGGGATTCCACACCAACAGTTGCCTGAAGGGATTATCACCTATATCATAATCATCAATATCATAACTTTTCCCAGTACCACCCCCAGCCTCTCTAAATGTAACTTCGCGCAAACGACCAATCTCCATTAATGTATTAGGAGCATTATTTGCATCAACGATGTAAATTTCATTCTTTCCGAAATTTGTGTACTTCACAAACCTATCCCGGCTGAGTTCATTCTTAATTATTTCTTTGTCAGTTTTGGGTATTAGCTCTTTCATTTTATCTTTTTCAAACCCCATATAAAGTTAATACTATTTTATCTCCTTGTCCTCTCCCCTGCCCAAAGCATATACATGTTCCCGCAGAATTTGCGCCCATTCTCGCTGTGTATGTCTTTTATCAAACATGCCAATTGGAATCAATTTACCAAAAGTAATATTTATAATTTTATCTTTCTGTTTGTACATTTCATCTACCAGGTAAAGCATCTCTATATTAGCTTTTATCCCCAATCTTTTGCGCCAGTTAGCCAGATTGTAAAAAAAATTGGTGTTTAATCCGGAAATATAAACCGGAATAATATCGCGCTTGTATTTTATGGATTTGGTGAGAAATGTTTTTTTCCACTCAAGATCAACAATTTTATTATTCACTTTTCGCGAAACCAAGCCTGCCGGAAAAAATAACAACAATACATTTGATGCAAAAGTGTCGTTAAAAATTTTGATATTTTCGGCATTGCTGCCATGCTTATTTACAGGAATAAAAAGCTCTTTCAAATTTGATAGATTCATTAGCAAATCATTAACCGGAAATAAAAAATCAGTTCTAACCCTACCAACCTCACTCATCAAAGCCAATCCATCAAGCCCACCAAGAGGGTGATTGGAGGCGATGAGTTGCCGGCCTGTTTTAGGCAAGTTCTCAATTCCGTTTACATTAATTACTGCACCAAATGTTTCGAGCATCCGCCGGGCAAAATCCACTCCATAAACATCACGGTTATCCCAAATTGCCTTGTTCAGCTCCTCCTGATGAATTATTTTTATTAAATAGGAAACAATAAAGCGGGGGATGAATTTGAGCAATGCCGGATTCTTATCTGAAATAACTTTGGGGAGATCGATAAAATTTCCTGTAATCTCCGGCACTTTATTATTCTCATGCTGCTGTATCATTTTAACTTTTTTTTATAAAAAAGAGTTACAAAATTAAAGATAATCAGGATAGCTCTTGTAAGAATTATTAAATTATGACTAATCTTGCAGTATCAAAACCCATAAAACCAAATTACCTTTAAATAAATTAGTAAAACAAATCCTTAAAACAACAACAAACCTTGAATCCTGATTTTCTTCCATATCATTTTTTTTAGTACCACTATACCGCTATGCCTTATTGCCATTTGGCTTAGGGATGATTTGATTGGCAGCATTGGTGGGGAAATGTGGGAATATGTGGTAAAAGTTATCAACAAAGATGTAATTTGTGGTAATTATTACTCATATTTGTACATTAAAACAAAAATTGTGATAGACTTAACTTCCACATACGAATGCAAAGTAGATAACAAAGGCAGAGTATTATTGCCCGGAAAGCTAAAGAACGAGCTGGAGCAGGTGTTATCGGGCGGGTTTATCATTAAGCGCAGCGTATTTAGTCCATGCCTGGAGTTGTGGCCCAAAGAAGAGTGGGGTAAGAAAAAAGCAGAAATAAACAAACTCAACAGGTTTGTAAAGAAAAATGCAAGTTTTATCAGGAGGTTTCTGGCAGGCGTAAACACAATTGAACTTGACAACACAGGAAGAATTAACATTCCAAAGAATCTGATGGAGTTTGCAGGAATATCTAAATCCATTGTTTTCACATCTCAAATTAATATCCTCGAAATATGGGATAAAGATAAATACGAAATCGAAGTAAACTTTGATGATGATGATGATAATGATGACTTTGGAATATTAGCCGAAGAAGTAATGGGTGATAAAAACAACGAAAACAAATTGTAATGTATCACCAACCTGTTCTTTTAAATGAATGCATCGAAGGCCTCAACATAAAGCCAAATGGCACTTACATCGACGTAACTTACGGAGGCGGAGGCCATTCAAAGCTCATCCTCGAAAAACTGGACTCAGGTCGCCTCATTGCTTTTGATCAGGACGAAGAAGCCATTAAGAATAAAATAGACGATAACCGACTCATATTAATTAATCATAATTTCAGGTATTTGAAAAACTTTTTGAAATATTATAATGCATTACCGGTGGATGGCATTTTGGCCGACCTGGGAGTAAGTTCGCACCAGTTCGACAATTCGGCCAGAGGTTTTTCAATGCGTTTCCCCGAAAAACTGGATATGAGGATGAACCGCAGACAGGAAAAATCGGCTGAACATGTTTTGAACGAATACCCGGAAGAGACCCTTGTTAGTATTTTACGCAATTACGGCGAGCTACAAAATGCGAAAGCAATAAGCCGGTCGATCGCAAATCAGAGAAAAAAGCAAGCCATTAAAACCTTTGCTGACCTCGAAAAATGCATTAGTCGCCACGCCCAACGCGGAAAAGAAAATAAGTTTTTTGCAAAAGTACTGCAAGCATTACGTATCGAAATAAATGAGGAACTTGAGGCTCTAAAAGAATTCCTTGTACAAGCTGCCGAATCATTAGCAGTTGAAGGCCGTCTTGTGGTAATGAGCTACCACTCGCTGGAGGATCGTCTGGTAAAAAATATTATCAGAACAGGAAACTTTGAAGGCCGCCATGAAAAAGATTTTTACGGAAATCCCAAACGCACTTTCGAGCAAATTAACAAAAAACCAATTGTTGCCTCCACCCGCGAACAAGAAATAAACAGCAGATCAAGAAGTGCAAAATTAAGAATCGCCTCTAAACTAAAACCAATAATACCATGACAAAAAACGTAAACAACATCAAGCCCAAAAAGAAAAAAAAAGAAAAAACCACAAAGAAACCAAACAGCTTAATTAAGCACGTTCATGCCATTCTTGATGGCTCATTTATCAATAGCGGCAACCTTACCCAAAAATTACTTTTAACCCTTTTTATAGCATCTCTCGGATTAATCTACATCGCAAACAGCCATTTTGCCGACAAAAGAATTAGAGAAATAACCAAACTAAACAGCCTGAACAAAGAAATGAGTTTTAATCATCAAATAATGAAAACAAAACTCAACGAAAAAAAACGTGCCTCATACCTAACCGAAAAACTAAAGTCAACAGGAATTAAACCATCGATTACCCCCCCCGAGAAAATATACACCAACCCTTAAAACAAAATCAATTATGACAAAGAAAAAAACCAAACAAAAAACTCCCGGGCCAGGCAAAGAAAGCATGACCAGAGCCTATTTGATCTTCATTCTCCTTTTTGTTTTTGGAATAGCTATAATTTTTAAAGCAGCTCATATCCAAATAATAGAAGGCAACGAATTAAAAGAGATGGCCAGAAAAATGGAATTCCGCTATTTTGATTCTGATGCCAGGCGAGGAAATATATATGCTGCTGATGGCAGTTTACTCGCCACTTCTATACCAATCTTTGAAATTAGATTGGATGTAGCATCAAAAAACATCACCAATAAGCTCTTCAACGATAGTGTTTCCCATCTGGCATACCACCTGTCCAAAATGTTTGGCGACCGCACTAATTGGGGTTACAAACAATATCTTATCAAGGGTCGCAAAAAAGGCAATGGATATCTTGCTATCCAAAAAAACGTTACATACGATCAACTTAATGAAATAAAAACCTTTCCGATTGTAAACAGGGGAAAATATAAAGGGGGTTTAATTGCCGAAAGAAACACCCGACGCGAATATCCCTTTGGAATACTTGCCAAACGTACAGTGGGCTATTGCCGTATCAATACCCGCGATAGTTTATTGGTAGGAATAGAAGGTTATTACAATGAATACCTGCGAGGCAAACCCGGAAAACAACTCAAACAGCGCATGTCGAACAATGCCTGGAAACCCATAAACAGTAATGACGATATTGACCCTGAAAACGGAAAGGACATTATTACAACCATCGACACATACTTGCAGGATGTTGCTGAAAACGCCCTGATGAAACAACTCTACAACCATAATGCAGAAAAGGGCACGGTAATACTTATGGAAGTTGAAACCGGAGAGATAAAAGCAATTGCAAATTTGATACATAATAAAAAGGACAATATTTACGAAGAAACCTACAACCTTGCCGTTGGCGAAGCATTTGAACCGGGGTCAACTTTTAAATTGGCCTCTATGATGGTAGCTATGGAAGATGGTACACTCGACAAAATTGATTCCGTAGAAATTGCTGATGGCTGGATAATGTATCACGGCAAAACCATGAAGGATTCGCATGTAATTGATGCAGACGGATGGATTACCCCGAAGGAATGTTTCGTTTCTTCGTCAAATGTAGGAGTTTCCAAAATTATTTACGATAACTACACCGGCCATGAGTGGGACTTTTATAACGGTTTGCAAAAATTGTTTCCTATGGAAGCAACAGGGATTGAAATTCACGGGGAACCTCAACCAAAAATAAAGAATCCCGACAGCAGGCATTGGTCAAAAGTTACACTACCATGGATGTCGATTGGATATGAAATTACCGTTACTCCCTTACAGGTACTTACTTTTTATAATGCTGTTGCAAACAATGGGGTAATGGTTCGGCCACATCTTGTAAAATCTATTAATGAAGCAGGTAGAGTGATTAAAGAATTTAACACAGAAATAATTAATAAATCCATTTGCTCCGACAAAACTCTGGCTACAGCCCAATCGTACCTCGAAGGTGTAGTTGAAAGTGGAACCGCGACAAATATTAAAAATTCAATTTACAAAATTGCCGGCAAAACAGGTACAGCAAAAGTAAACGAAAACGGCCGATATATTAATAAATACAACGCATCTTTTGCAGGATACTTCCCGGCAAACAATCCAAAATATTCGTGCATAGTGGTTATTTACCGACCGAGCGAAGGCGGATATTACGCCACCCAGGTAGCTGCCCCGGTATTTAAAGAAATTGCTGACATCGTTTACGCCAACGCAATCGACATTCATCCTGAGAATCATGACCAATTCAAATACCAAATGGCACATAATTCTATTAGCACACCAAACGACAAACTACTTGAAAAGTTAGGAATAGATAATAACGAGGTTCTTACACAACAACAAACCGCTGAATCATTTACAAGATTTATGCAGCAAAAAAAAATACCGGATGTAACCGGACTCGGTGCCACTGATGCAGTTTTCCTGCTCGAGAACCTTGGTTTGGTAGTAAAAATGAAAGGACGTGGGCTGGTTAAGAAACAATCGTTAAACCCCGGCAGGAGTATTAGAAAAGGTGATCACATTTATTTAAATATGGAAATATAATTTTTTTTTGAAGAAGCTAAATAACATATTAGTTGATGTTAAAATCCTGAGGGCAATAGGTTCGACGAACCTGTTATTTTCGAAAATCGTATTTGATTCGAGAAAAGTAGAAAAGGATGACGTATTTGTAGCCATAAAAGGTACACAAGCTAACGGGCATAAATTCATCGATACGGCAATCGACAAAGGAGCAACTGCCATTATCTGCGAATCAATCCCAGAGCATCTTAATGCATACACTACATTTATTGTAGTTGAAAACTCTTCTTATGCACTTGGGCAGATGGCTTCGGCATTTTACAATCATCCATCGAGGCAGTTAAAAGTAATTGGCGTTACGGGCACAAATGGAAAATCTTCTATCGTATTTCTACTCTATCATCTTTACAAATCTCTGGGGTATAAAGCCGGGTTGCTCTCAACAATCGAAAACAGAATTGGGAATGTGGTAATTAAATCAACGCATACCACTGCCGATGCCTTGCAAATAGCCGAAAACCTGCGAAATATGGTAGATGCCGGTTGTGATTATTGTTTTATGGAAATAAGCTCACATGCCATCGATCAGGATCGTATTGCCAGTTTGCAAATAACTGGTGCCATTTTTACCAATATCACCCACGATCATTTGGATTACCACCTCACCTTCGACAATTACATTAAAGCAAAAAAGAAGTTTTTTGATCAGTTGCCAAAAGAGGCTTTTGCATTGATTAATGCTGATGACAAACATGGCATTATCATGTTACAAAACACAAAAGCAAAAAAGGCCACTTACAGCCTGAAGACAATTTCTGATTTTAAAGGTAAAGTATTAGAGAATCTTTTTGAAGGCCTTCAACTACGCATCAATCAAAAAGATATCTGGACACAACTGGTGGGAATTTTTAATGCATATAATCTTATGGCTGCTTTTGGGTGTGCAATGCTCGATGGTCAGGATTCTGATGAGGTAATGCTACAGTTAAGCACGCTCAATCCGGTAGAAGGCAGGTTTCAGGTTATTCATTCACATTCGGGCGTAATTGCAATTGTGGACTACGCACACACCCCCGATGCACTTAAAAATGTATTACAAACCATAAATGCAGTAAGAACCGGCAACGAACATCTCATTACAATTATTGGCGCCGGTGGAAATCGCGACAAAGAAAAAAGACCTCTATTGGCGAAAATAGCATGTGAGTACAGCCAACGCGTGATTCTCACATCCGACAATCCGAGGAATGAAGATCCGGAAACAATAATAATGGAAATGGAAAAAGGTGTTGATGTATTGTGCAAAAGAAAAACTGTAATAATCACCAACAGAAAAGAAGCCATAAAAACAGCAACAATGATTTCGGTTAAAGGAGATATTATTCTCGTTGCCGGAAAGGGCCATGAAACCTATCAGGAAATCAATGGGATTCGTCATCATTTCGACGACAGGGAGGTCTTATTGGAATGTTTGAATGATTCAATG
>JAOZRY010001172.1 GCA_029939965.1 Bacteroidales bacterium
GTACTATCGCCACCAAGCTCAACTTTTTGAGGTTCTGAAAATCCACGACCCTGTTTTTTTGATACATATATCTGGCAGCCATTTACGGTTTCGTTGTCTTTTCCACAGCGTGTAAAGTACATTTTGCTAAAATTCTCATTAAAGGCAGACTGTCCTTCGTTGTCTATCGTATTTACACTTTCTGACTCATCAGCCAATGCTGGTGTACTCCAGTCGCCTTTACTATCTTGTTTTGTGTAATAAAGATCAGTAAAGTTCAATCCTGTCCAGTCATCTGTTTTTTTTCCTGTAGAACCATCACGCGATGATGTGAATATAATTGCATTTGATGTTGGCTCCGAATAAGCTGGGGAGAAATCATCTTCTCTCGAATTTAAACGCCTCAGTTTATTTAATTCAAAATTACTGGGATTTTCAAGCCATTCTGCTGCCAGCTTGCACGATTCGATACCCGTTTGAGCACGAGTATCGTTAGGTTCTCTCTCAGCATAAATTTCATAATTTTCAAGTGCATTTTCATATTTACCGTTTGCCCGTTGTGCATCAGCAAGGTAAAGCAATACAAGGGGTTCTGTACGGTCGTACTTGGCTCGTACCAGTCTTTTGTAATATGCTTCTGCTCTACGGGGTTGGTTTGTAAACCGATAGCATTCGGCAAGCTGAAAAGTAATTCGGTTTTTCTCTATCTTGTTGCTCTTTACCTTCGAGTAGGCTTTTTTATATTTTGGTATGGCAACAGAATAACGAAGATTATAAAAATCGGAATCAGCGGCTTCGGTACGGCGATTTTGAGATGTAACATCCAAAAATGAAAGGATAAATAATATGGTAATTACAACCGAAAGATGTGTAAATATTTTAAATCTCATTTTATTTTTCAGGATCAATGAAAACTAATTTCATGTACCATCAATATTGGTAAAATGTACGTGTTTTAATAGAAAATTGTTGTGTAAACGAAATTGATATTTGCTTTAGTATCTAATTTAATTTACGATTTACGATTTACGATTTACGATTTATGATTTATGATTTATTATTGAAACCGA
>JAOZRY010001173.1 GCA_029939965.1 Bacteroidales bacterium
AAATGATGTGGATTTTGGGGAAGGGGTTATTGATATCCCGGACACCTATGGCGGATTCTTCGTAAAATATGATAACAACCTTTTGCACCAGTGGAATAGGATTATTTCGCCGGTTGAAAATAGTGCTGAAAACTCTGCCAATGATGTCAGGGTTGACAATAATGGAAACATTTATGTATTTGGTTCATTTAAAGAAAGCGTTGATTTTGGGAACGGAATAACTGTATCAGGGACGTACAGCGACCCATATATTGTTAAATATAACAATATGGGAAATGCCCTTTGGGCACAAGCATTTAATTGCTTAGGGAGTAATAATGCATTTTTAAACAATGGTTTTTTTATTGATTTGTTTAATAATTCATTGGCCGTGGCCGGAAGGTTTACAACAGGGTTTAGTATCAGTGATTTTGAATTAATCCCCGAAGAGGGCACAGCACATATTTTTGTTGCTTCGGATATTAGCCCGCTCAACGATGCAAATGACATCCTTGAATTTGAATTTGCCGAAATCCCCACACAAAACCAAACGGTTGTTATTGATAATATAAACCACACAGTTGAAGTTTTTGTTCCTGAAGGGACAAGTGTGAGTTTCTTAACACCTGAAATTATTGTATCGGCCGGAGCAACAATCTCACCAGAAAGTGGCACTCAGCAAGATTTTTTTAACCCGTTTGAATATACCGTAACCGCCGAAAACAGTCAACAACAAATATGGATTGTAACAGTTGAAATTGCAACAGGGATTGAAGAAAATAATGTCACATATTCTATTTATCCAAACCCCTCAAATGGAATTGTAAACCTAACAGGTCTCAGAAACCTGATCGGTTTTAATGGTGTGGAAATTACCGACATCAACGGTAAAACAATTTTCACCCACAAGGGGACATGTGCCCTTGCATTACAAATTGATTTATCTAATAAACCAAAAGGAATTTATTTTATTAAAATAAAAACTGAAAACGAAATATATACGGAAAAACTTATTGTTCGATAAAGGACATCCTTTATAAAGGACGAAAATTAGTTTACCCCGTTAAAT
>JAOZRY010001174.1 GCA_029939965.1 Bacteroidales bacterium
AGGCTGACTTAGAGCTTATCACATTGTCCAGTTTTTGGGGACCATCGCCGTGTCGTTAAAAAAATGAAACGAATATAATTATAGTACTCCAATTTAGGTTTTATTTGGCATAGTTTGTGCTTTAGCAGCTTTTACAATTTCGAATTTTTCTACCATTAATGTTTTCAGTTCATTGGTATGTTCGTCGATATGGTTGATAAACTGAAATACTTTGGCACGAAATGTTTTATATTTTTTGTAATATCTGTTTTTTACAAGATGTTCTTTGACAAAACGCCAGAAACGTTCAATTAAATTCAGGTTTGGTGCATATGGCGGCAAAAACTCCAATCTGAGTTTAGGGTGCTTTTCAAGCCATTCTCTAACAATTTTTGCCTTAAAATATTTGGCATTATCCAAAATGAGTACAATGCCAGGGGCTCGTTTATAGGCATTTAAGATTACATTGAAGTATTCAATAACCCGTTCTGCATTGCAATTTTCTTCCCCGGTAAGGTGAACAAATGAAAGCGAATCTGGGTTATAAGCACCTAATATATTGAGTCGTTGACGGTTTGTATTGGTTTCTAAGACTGGAGGATTTTTGGGATCCCCCCAGCACATTCCAGGAAGATTTTGATGGATCAAATGCATGCCATCTCCAAACAAAAAAACCGTTCCTGGTTTGCTATTAAGTTTCATCTCAAAATATTTTTTGATGTTTTTTTTTGTTCCTCTTCGCTGGGTGGATTGCCTGGCACAGTCTTGGGTCGCAATACTTTGAGCCCATTTTTTTTAAGCAATATTCTTACAGTTTCGTTGTTGTATTCAACCTTAAAATGGTCTTTGATATATTCCCTGAGTTGTTTTGTTTTTCGTGGGTTAATCTCTTTTACCCAGTCTACAACCTGATTGATTTGCTCTGAAGTCAGGTACGACTGTTTCGGCTTGTATTGAAAAGAATTTAAGCTGTCGATTCCTTTTATGACGTATTGGTAGTGCCAGTTTTCAATGGTTTTAATAGTTTTTCCAATAATAGACGCAATCGTTTTAAGTTCCACTCCATTGT
>JAOZRY010000039.1:0-1871 GCA_029939965.1 Bacteroidales bacterium
ATATTCCGATCATTAATATTTGTCCCTGATTGTTTCCACCCCATCCCAATCAGCAGGAACACCAAAATCGAGGATGTTTTTGCAACGCGCAATATACAGGTCGGCAGCATGATCGTCCGGATTGATTTCAAGAATCTTTCTGAAGAGTTTGTGGGCATCATCAAACTCTTTGTTTTTATATAGCTGCAAACCTTTACCAAAATCTGATTTGGTTTGGATTTTAAGCTGCTTAATTTTGTTAGGCTCACCATCCAGCACTTCAAAAATATAAACAGCTTCTTTCTTACCTTTTACCTTCACCACATCCAAAAATCTGTAATTATACCTTCCCGGGTCTTCCAGTTTAATCAGGGTGTTTTGCGAAATAATGATTGAAGTACCATACATTTTGGTTAAACCCTCAATTCGTGAGGCCAGGTTTACAGCATCCGAAACTACCGTTCCATCCATACGGCCATGGCCACCAACTACACCCAGCATTAGGTTTCCGGTATGAATACCAATACCACTATCAATGGGATTCTTATTTTCGAGCCTTCTTTTCACGTTAAAATCAGCAAGAGCCACACGCATTTCAATTGCAGCATCAATGGCGTTTTCAACATTTCCGGCAAATAAAGCCATGATCGAATCGCCGATATATTTATCGATAAAACCATGATTCTGCGAAATCAAGGGTTCCATAACACTTAAATACTCATTTAAAAAATCGAAGGTTTTCTTAGGGGTCAATTCTTCCGAAAGTGCTGTAAAATCGCGTATATCAGTAAATAGCACCGACATCTCCTTTTGCACCTGGTCGCCAAGCTTTACTTCGGTAATATTCTCCTTTTCCAGAAAATCGAGAAATTGTTTGGGTACAAAACGGGAATAGGCTTTGTTCATTTTTTCAATCCTGATAATATATCGCTCTATTTCTCCTGTCATTTCGTTAAAACGTTCTGCCAATTCACCTATCTCATCATTATTTCTAACTATTGTGTAATTCACACGCTTGCCTTCTCCGGTTCGTTGCATATTGTACATCAATTCTCTCACAGGATAAACAATATCAATAGTAGTCCATTTTACAAAAAGCAGGATGTAAATCAATGATGCAAAAATACCCATGCCAATTCCCACCAGCATTATTATTCCATCCATCACATTAACAAAAAACATCCTACCTATCTCATCAATCGAATTGGGATTATCCAAAAGGTTTTGCATCATACTGCTGTATCTCCCAAACAATATTTGTGTCTGTTCATCAGTGAGTTCAGAAATAGCCAGATCTTCAATTTTCGTAAAACTCATGATCAGGTAAATAATCACAATAGATAAAGGGAGCAGAGTCGTCATTGCACTCGAAACCCACAAACGATTTTTAATCCTACCCATTTTGGTTTTAAAAACCCTTTTTCTGAGTTCTTCTTTCGAAAATAACGACCCAAGGTATTTAATGTGTACTCTGTGTTTTTCCCAGAAGTAAACAAATAGTATGGTAAGTATGGATGAAAATAATGAGATATAAAAAAACCGGTTGAAAAGTGGAGTAGGAGCATTGGCATATTCAGGTGTTTGTTTCATCAATACCACCATATAGATGAGTGTTGCCAAAAAAGCTACTCCCAATATTCCGGCATTTATCCATGGGGATATCAAAAGATATTTTTTACAGAAAGCAAAAAGCTTATCAGATATTTTTTTATTCCTCCGCTTACGCCTCATGTATCTTTTGAACGGATAATTAAAAATCAGACCGAGCAAAAAACTTAATGGTAACGAAAATGACAATAAAAAACTAAATGATTTGGATAGCATATCATTTTGTGGGTCTTCATATTTTTCATTAATTTTTTCGTTACCAACTATCTCCTTATTTTCCGAAT
>JAOZRY010000039.1:1971-13765 GCA_029939965.1 Bacteroidales bacterium
TCTTCATATTTTTCATTAATTTTTTCGTTACCAACTATCTCCTTATTTTCCGAATCAATATCCGAAAATGCGTTGATTTGAAGACCGGTGTTTGGCTCTATTACAGAAATGATGGTGTCTCTGGCTTTGCCAATATTATTGTATTCGGTGAGGTTGTTTCTTTCGATTATATCAGGTAATGTTTGCCAAAAAAGGAATCCGGCAAACGGTGCTACCAGCATGAAATACATCAAAGTAGAAATAAAATAAATTCGGAAGCCGAAAAAGCTTGGAAACTTTCTGTACGTGGTCATTTTGTGTTCGATTAATTTAAACTTTGCTATGCTTCCTTCCCGGTTTTGATAAGGCAGGTTTTGATTTTAAAGATGAGTTCGTCTCTCCTGATGGGCTTTGCAATATATTCATCGCAACCAACATCAAAACATTTTTGTTTTTCCCCTGAAAAAACAAACGCAGTTTGTGCAATAACTGTTATGTCGTTCCTGATTTTTTTTATCTCGCGGGTTGCATCGTATCCACTAATTCCGGGTAAATGCAAATCCATTAATACAAGATCAATATCCTTGTTTATGGCACACATATTAATAGCCTCCGTTCCGGTTCGGGCATGCAAAATCCTGGCTTTCGTTTTTTCAAGAGCTTTTTTGAGATAGTTGAAATTTGGTTCTACATCTTCTACAATTAACATGGTTCGATAGTCCCAATTAACTTCAAAGTTTGCCGGATCAAATACTTGTTTCATATTTGTTGATTTTAAAGGTATAAGTTTTAAATAAATAATAATACCATTGGTGTAAACAAAAATAGCAAATAAATCTGTTCATCAAAATACTTTTATCCGATTAACAACTTCTCAATTACTTCAGGATAATGTTTGTGTTCTAATTCATGTATTTTTTTTGCCAGTGTTTCGTGAGTTTCATTTTTCGATACAGAACAACGAGCCTGGAAAATTACCTCACCATGATCATAAATTTCATCCACAAAATGAATGGTTATTCCGCTCTCTTTTTCTCCGGCATCAATCACCGATTGGTGAACTTTGGCTCCATACATATTTTCCCCACCATATTTTGGTAGCAATGCAGGATGTATGTTTACAATTCCCGAAGGAAATGCACTTAATAAGTTGTCGGGGATCAACCACAAAAACCCGGCAAGAACCACAAGGTCAATTTTCATGTTTTTCAACCAATCCACAACTCCGGGCGACTTTACAAGTTGTTCGCGCGAGAAAACCTTTGTGGGTACATTAAGGGTTTTCGCTCTTTCGAGTACATAAGCATCTTTTCTGTTCGACAGAATAATTTCTATCTTAACTTTAAGATGATTCTCGAAATACCGGGTAATTCTTTCGGCATTTGTTCCACTACCTGAGGCAAAAACAGCTACTCTCTTCATCTGTGTATTTATGGTGGTAAATTCATTTCAAAGTAAAGGATGTTTTCCAGCCAATCAAAATTTATTTTCAGAAGCAAAAAAAAGGATTTCTTTTTCATTATTATTTAAACGCAGTTTTCTTTATAAATGATTGTTATTCTTATATTTAAAAATGAAAATTATGTTATTTTTAAAAAAAACTTTTGGTGGTTTTTTAGAAAAGTATTTCCTTTGCGCCCTGTTTAATCAAAAATAATATAAATTATGTCTGAAATTGCAACAAGAGTAAAATCCATTATCGTTGATAAACTTGGTGTTGATGAAAACGAGGTTACACCAGAAGCAAGTTTTACAAACGATTTAGGAGCTGATTCGCTTGACACAGTTGAGCTGATAATGGAATTCGAAAAGGAATTTAACATTGCTATTCCTGATGATCAAGCCGAAAAGATCGGTACAGTAGGTGATGCTATAAAATACATCGAAGACAACACAAAATAATACCTCCCTCCTCCATGAATCTAAAACGAGTAGTTATTACAGGATTGGGTGCTCTTACTCCCATTGGTAATTCTGTTGACGAACTTTGGAACAGTTTGCTCAATGGGCATAGCGGTGCCGATGATATTACCCGTTTTGATGCTTCAAATTTCAAAACTCATTTTGCTTGTGAAATAAAAGATTACGACCCCAGAAACTTTTTTGATCGGAAAGAAGCCAGAAAAATGGATCCTTATGCACAGTATAGCATGATAGCTACCGAAGAGGCAGTTAAGGATTCGGCGATTGATTTAAATACGATTGATAAGAACAGGGTTGGGGTTATTATGGCTACGGGAATTGGTGGCTTCACAACTTTTTTAAACGAAGCAGTAGAATATGGTCGCAATGAAGGCGTACCCAGATTTAACCCGTTTTTTATTCCTAAAATTATTGGTGATATAGCCGCCGGGCATATTTCAATAAAATACGGTTTTCGGGGGCCTAATTATGCAACAACCTCCGCATGTGCCTCAGCGGGTCATGCAATTATTGATGCATTTAACTATATTAGGTTGGGTAAGTCTGATATGATTTTTTCGGGTGGTTCCGAAGCCGGGATAAATCCTGCAGGTATTGGTGGCTTTAATGCTATGCATGCCATTTCTACCCGTAATGATGATCCAAAAAAAGCTTCACGACCTTTTGATAAAGATCGCGATGGGTTTGTACTTGGAGAAGGATCGGGTGTGGTTGTACTCGAAGAATATGAACATGCCATTAAGCGAGGCGCAAAAATTTATGCTGAGATTGTTGGTGGTGGTAGTTCTGCGGATGCCTACCATATTACCTCTCCTCATCCGGAAGGCTTAGGTGCCATGCTTGCCATGAAAAATGCTCTGGATGAAGCAGGTATAGCTCTTGAATTGGTTGATCATATTAATACTCATGGTACTTCGACCCCGGTTGGAGACATTGCTGAACCAAAGGCTATATTAAACCTTTTCGGCGATCATGCATATAATATTAGTTTGAACGCAACAAAATCGATGCACGGCCACCTGCTGGGAGCAGCAGCAGCCGTTGAAATGGTATCTACTGTACTTACAATAGTGCATGATGTCATTCCCCCAACAATCAACCATTTTACCGATGATCCGGAGATTGATAATGCGTTAAACTTTACCTTTCATAATGCAGTTAAAAAAACCGTTAATGTGGCCTTATCAAATTCTTTTGGTTTTGGTGGTCACAATACTTCTATTGCGGTGAAGAAATTCATTGAATAATTCATTTAACTTTGAGGTTATATAATACATTAAAGGGGTTTCTTTCTTCTGATAAAAAATTTATTTTCTCTATAAGAAACATTTTCGGGTTTTGTCCCGGAAATGTTTCTCTTTATAAACTGGCTTTCCTCCACCGGTCGGTAGCCATTAAAGCAAACGGACACAAAATTTCTAATGAACGGTTAGAATACCTTGGTGATGCTGTACTTAGTTCTGTTGTAGCTGATTATCTGTTCAAAAAATTCCCGTACAGAGACGAAGGCTTTCTTACCGAAATGCGATCGAAGATTGTAAGCCGGGAACAATTGAATAAGCTTTCACGAAAACTTGGTCTGGATCAATTCATCCAATCAAATCAGGATTCCAAGAATTTTTTCAGGTCGATGCAGGGTGATGCTTTTGAAGCATTTATTGGTGCAATATATCTTGACCAGGGTTATAATTTTACCAAAAAAATTATTGTAAACCGGATTATTAATGTTCACTTTGATATTGATAATCTTGTGAATACTGAGGTAAACTATAAAAGTAAACTTATCGAATGGTCGCAAAAAGAGCGGAAAGAGGTTCACTTTAATGTAGTTGCTGAAGTAGGATCCGGCAGCAAAAAACAATATGTGATTGAAATAAAAGTGGAAGACAGAATTCTATCTGCCGGGCAGGATTTTACGATTAAAGGAGCTGAAAAAATTGCTGCCGAAAAAGCATATATGTCAATTCAGCTTGAGCTTAGTACACCATAATGTTCAAAGCGTTGCCCAATTACTACAAGTGCTTTCTAATATCTTCAGTCTCTTTTTCAAATCCGGGCTTGCCAAGCAAGGCAAACATGTTTTTCTTGTATGCCTCAACACCAGGCTGATCAAATGGATTTACATTTAGAAGGTAGCCACTAAGTGCACAGGCAAATTCGTAAAAGTAGATCAGTTGCCCAAGGTAATATTCATTTAATTCCGGAATAGAAATCCGAAGGTTGGGCACACCACCATCAATATGTGCCAGTGTTGTTGCTGATTCGGCCATTTGATTTACGTAATGCAATTTTTTGCCTGAAATGTAATTTAACTTATCAAGATTAGACTTATCCTCCGGAATCAATAGGTTTTTCGCTGGTTTATCAACCGAAAGTACGGTTTCAAAAATTTTACGTTCCCCTTCCTGAATATATTGACCCATCGAATGCAAATCGGTAGTATTAACAACACCTGCCGGGAATATCCCTTTATTTTCTTTTCCCTCGCTTTCGCCATACAGTTGTTTCCACCATTCGGTAAAATAGTAAAGGTTAGGCAAATAATTTACCATAATCTCAATCAAATTACCCTTTTTATACAATGCATGTCTGCAGGCAGCATAAAGTGCTGCAGGGTTTTCTTCCAACAAAGAAGAAGATATCAGTTTTGTTCGTATGTCAGCAGCTCCCTTAATAAGTTGTTTAATGCTAAAACCGGCGACAGCAATTGGTAAAAGTCCAACCGGAGTAAGAACGGAATATCTTCCACCAACATCATCAGGCACCACAAAGGTTTTGTATCCATTATTATCAGCAAGCTGTTTAAGTGCACCTTTTGCTTTGTCGGTAGTTGCAACTATTCGTTTTCCGGCATTCTCTATTCCATATTTTGTCTCAAGATGGTTCTTCAGAATTCTGAATGCAACCGCTGGTTCGGTGGTGGTACCCGATTTGGAAATTACATTCAGTGAGTAGTCATATTTATCAAGTATTTCGAGAAGCTCAGCAAGGTAATCTTCCGATAAATTCTGACCGGCGTAAAGTACCAAAGGGTTCTTACGTTTATCCGGTGAGAGTAAAAAATCAAAATTATGCTTTAATGCCTCTATCACAGCACGAGATCCAAGATAGGATCCGCCAATACCTATCACTACTAAAATATCAGAGTGTTCAGATATACTATTGGCTGTGGCCTGTATGTCATTAATCAACTCCCCGTCTATTTCGGAAGGTAAATCAACCCATCCAAGAAAATCGTTTCCCTTACCTGTTTTGTTTGTCAAAGTTTCAAAACATTTACTGATTTCAGGTTGATATGCCGATATTTCAGTTTTTTCTACAAATCCTAATATCTGATTAATGTATAAGTGTAATGATTCCATGGTGCAAATATTTTAAAATTTTGAGCAAAGGTATTTATTTTACACAAAAAATCATAGTGAAAATATTTGATAGGGGATTTTGATAAAATAGAGAAAAAACGAGAATACAGAAAAGGTGTAATGCGAATGTAACGGTAAGCATAAGAATAGTAGCGGATGAAAATGCACCAACTTTCGGTTATGCTCAAATTATTGTTAAAGGTGCTAATTCAATTTATGATTTACGATTTATGATTTATAATTGAAACCGCAAAGCGGGAAACTGACAACAAAAGATTTAAACAACATGTTGGTTAGTTTTGCAAATTAAGAGCCTAAACTTTTTTGGTTCGTTAATAATTCCTTTTACAAGTTTCTTGGCAACTCTTGGGCTTGCTTTCTTTTCGTAATATTCATAGATTTCGTCAAGTTGATTTTCTGCAAATTTAGACCAAATAATTATCTGGCATAGATGTGTAACTCACAATTATCGCAAAAAAAACATGGGCTACAACCCACCCCAAGTTAAAGGACATTAACAAAGGTTAAATTAAGTTAATCACTGAGATTGAGGCGTTTTGACAGATACTTTTGTGGTTGATCATGAAAAAACCCTATCCAAATTTACAGCAAAATAGTTGTTATACTTTTTTAGATGAATAAGAGTCTTATCACTATAATAATAATTGTTGTTTCGTTTGTATTGCTTAGTCTTACAGCAGTGCAACTCTACTGGGTGAGAAATGCAATAACCATCGAAAAAGCCAACTTTGAAAACCAGGTAAACACTGCTGTTAAGGTGGTGATATACAAACTCGAAAAGCTAAAAACATTTAATACAATTAACCGAAATTATAATTCTCACAACAGGATTAATAGTTTCCTAATATCCATGGACTCGATAAACAACGAGTTGTATAATGATATGCTTACCATGCAGGGGCCAGAAGATTTTGAGCGAATAATCCAAAAATCAAACCTTGCCCAGGAGGTGATTAATGAAATGATTGATGGAAACCAACCCTTCGACATTGAAAAATATTTGGATGTAGATATACTGGACTCCCTGTTACACCAAGAGATAAGCAATCAAGACATTAAAACAAAATTTGAATATGGCGTTTATTCTACTTCAAAAGGGAAAATGATTTTTGAAAAAGGGGAAAAGCACAAATCTGAACTAATGAAGGAGGGGTTTGTATTTGCACTCTATCCTTATGAATTCTTAGAACATCCTGATTATCTGATGATCTACTTCCCGTATGAGATAAGATATCTGCTTAAACAAATGGCAGTAATTATTTTTATTTCGCTAATTCTTATCGTAATCATATTAATGCTTTTTATTTATGTTATAAAGGTAATTGTATGGCAAAAAAGATTGTCGGAAATGAAGAATGATTTTATAAACAACATGACCCATGAAATTAAAACACCAATTTCGACTATATCTTTAGCTTGTGAAGCTTTGAGTGATAGGGAAATAAAAAAGAATCAGATGCTGTCGGACAATTACTTAAAGGTGATCAATGATGAAAATACCCGATTAGGTGGTATTGCGGATAAGATTTTACAAGCAGCAACTATCGAAAAGGATGATTTTAAACTAAAACGTGAGAAAGTTAATATTCATGAAATCATCGATAGCGTTATAAACAATATTGGCATTCAGGTAGAGGTAAACGATGGTAAAATTTCGTGTAAATACAACGCTGCAAAACCCGTACTCAATGGTGATAAAATGCACCTTATCAGCGTAATATCAAACTTATTGGATAATGCAAATAAATATACACCGAAGAGGCCTTTAATAAAAGTTGTAACAGATAATTATTCTGATGGTCTCAAAATATGTATCATCGATAATGGAGTAGGTATTAGCAAGGAAAACCAAAAAAAGATTTTTGATAAACTGTACCGGGTTCCTACAGGAAATGTACATGATGTGAAAGGATTTGGATTGGGGCTGAGTTACGTAAAAGCAATTATTGACCAGCATGGAGGTAAAATAACTATAGATAGCGAATTAAAAAAGGGATCCAAATTCTGTGTGTTTCTTCCATTTAGTGGTAAAAAAGTTGAAGAATAAATTTTCATGTTTATATTTGTGAGCTGGAAATGCAGAAAAACTCTATATTATTAAACGAAATTCCGATTATTTAATTAATAAATGTTAATTTTACAATTTAATACTAACCAATAACCAATATTCCCATGACTATAGGAACTGATAAAATTAAAGTTTTATTAGCCGAAGATGATAAAAATCTTGGCAATGTATTAAAGTCATATTTAGAAGTAAAAGGGTACGAAACCACACTTTGCGTAAATGGACAGGAAGCATGGAATGTGTATGAAAAGGGTGGTTACGGATTTTGTATTATCGATGTAATGATGCCTGTAAAAGACGGTTTCACCCTTGTGAAAGAAATAAGAGAAAAAGATAAAAACATCCCTGTACTGTTTTTAACTGCCAAGTCGATGCAGGAAGATAAGCTTAAAGGTTTTGAGGTTGGTGCGGATGATTATCTTACCAAACCATTTAGCATGGAGGAATTACTGGTAAGAATGCAGGCAATATTGCGCAGAACCCTCGAAAGGCGTGGTGGAGAAATACAAAATAATATTTTTAAAATTGGTGAGTATATTTTTGATTTTAACAGACAATTGCTCAAAATTAACGGGGGAGAGCAAAAGCTTACCTCTAAGGAAGCAGCATTACTCAGGTTGCTTGCCATGAACCTGAATAATGTTTTGGACAGAAGCTATGCCCTGATAGAAATATGGAATGACGACAGTTATTTTAATGCCAGGAGTATGGACGTTTATATTACCAAATTGAGGAAATTTTTGAAAGGAGATAAAAATGTTCAACTAATCAATGTACATGGCATTGGCTTTAAACTTGTAACCAATTCCTGATTCTTGTATTTTTATTTAAAAGTGCAATTTCTTTTTTAATACATCCATTCCAGTTCTACTAACATTAACCTCTTTCCCGTTTTTAAGTACAAGTATGTAGCTATCTTTGGAATAAGGTTCAAGCTTTGAAATTTCGGATACAGCAACAATACTTGATCGGTGTACACGAATAAAATGATCTGTATCAAGACGGTTTTCGAAAAAAGTTAATGATTTTTGTTTAAGGTATTTTTTTCCGGCTGTATAAATTTCAACATAGTCGCCAGCAGCTTCGAGTAAAAGAATGTCATCAACAGGGATTACATTTACCTGGTTACCATTTTTTATCACAATCCGACGCAAAAAATCTTCCTGGGTGTCGTTTTCAATGCCCAGATTTTCTAATTCCAGTGATTGAGATTTTCCTGTTACAATCCGTTCGAGAGCCTTATTTACAGCTTCCGAAAATCGCCGCTGACTATAAGGTTTCAATAAATAGTCGAGTGCGCTGTGTTCAAAAGCTTTTATTGCAAAATCATCGTGTGCGGTCGAAAAAATAATCAGCGGTTTTTCTTCCAATACATCCAACATTTCAAATCCATTGATCTTTGGCATTTGAATATCCAGAAATACAATATCCGGTTTTTTTTCATTGATGGCCTTCAATCCTGAAAAACCATTTTCACACTCTTCAATAATTTCAACTTCAGGATGTTTTTCCAAATACTTTACGATAACCTTTCTGGCCAATTCTTCATCATCGATAATGATTGTTTTTATGGTAGATTTTTCCATTTCAAGATTCATGTTTAATTGATTCAACATTTGGAATGGTAATGTGAACCGTAAAATAAAAACTGCTTTTTTCGATTTCAAGTAAATCTGAACGTTTGTAATGAAGCTTCAATCTTTTAATGATATTTTCCAATCCCAACCCCTTTCCTCTTCTGGAAATATTTCCTGGTGAATAATTATTGCCAATGCTAATTCTTAGATTGCCGCAAACATTTGTACATTTGGTGGTAATTGTTACAGTATCTGTACTTTCGTTTACACCATGTTTTATGGCATTTTCGTATATTGGTTGCAAAATCATGTTTGGAATTTGTCTTTCCAGACAGGCTTCATTTATCTCTTCTTCAATTATTAGTCGGCTACCAAAACGTATTTTTTCTATGTCGAGATACTTTTCAATGTTATTCATTTCCTTTTTTAAACTCACCTTTTCGTTATGATTATTTCGTACAGTATAACGCAAAAAGTCTGATAATCCCATTAGCATTTCGCCGGCTTTGTCAGGATCGGTCATTATGAGCGAATGAATTGAATTGAGACTGTTGAATAAGAAATGAGGATTGATTTGCGATTTCAACATGTTGAGTTCCGATTGCTGAATGGCTTGTTTTAATTCGACCTCCTGAACAACTTTTTCGTGAAATTGGCTGTAATAATTTATCAGATAATAAACCATTACCAACAAGGCATATACCATAATAAGATATACAAACCGCCATGGCATCGACTGGTTTAAAAAGGTTATGTATTCATCGTTTTCGGTAAAAATCCATGAAAGCACATAGAATCCGCTAAACAGCCATATTAACACTAAAATACCTCCGGTTACCAAATGATCAGCAAGAATGAGATGATATTTTTGCTCGCTAATGGTTAAATACTGAACGATATACCAGATACCAATCCCCAGCAGAAATATCATAGCACAATAAATACCCGAATCAACCAGTGAAATTTCTATTGGAAAATTAAAAAAGAAATACAAGATGATGAAATGTGCCAGGAAAATGAAACCCATCGACATGACATAAATCAAAAAATGCCTTTTGTTTGAAACGATTGGGTTAAGCATATTTTTGTTTGATAAAATTAGAAACTTTTAATCTCACCACCACCAAAAATAACTACACCCTGAACACGCAAAACTTTTGTGCTATCTTTTTCTATATCCGGACGGTTGTACCGCTTATCAGTAAAACCGCCAAACACGGCAGTTACTTCCACTTTCACATCCCAGTGTGGTGGAACAATAAGTGTAGAGCCTCCAAATATGGAAACCACTTCTATATAATTCCTCTCCGATGATAGGTCTGCCTGGGTAAGGTTTATTTCGGTGCCGCCAAATATGCTGGTAATTTTTCCACCCCTGAAGTTTTTGCTTGTAATGGTTTTTTCGGTACCACTAAAAACGGTTACCTCATCTATGTATTCGCCATCATCATCGTTGCTTTCATTATGCTCATCACCAAAATGATTGTACCTGAAACCCCGGCCTAATTTCTTATGGTGATTTAATAATATGGCAATACCAACCCCGATTAATACTAATGGCCAGGCAACCTGCCAAAAACCAACATTAAGATAGAATAATTTGTCGATCATAAAAAACCCTCCAATCCCGACCAGGATATATCCACTTACTTTGTGCTGAGTAGAAAAAATATTGAATACACCTATTACAATAAGAAGCATCTGCCAGGAAAGTATTATTCTGCTAACCTCCCATGGCAATGCACCAAGGCCTCTTAGAAGTAAAAGAGCTCCGGCGGCTATTACGATTATTGCAAAAAATAATGTTCTTGATCTGTTTTCTGTTGACATCGTTGTGATTATTTAATTATAGAATAAAAAACAATTGCAGCAAAAATAGGTTTAGTGAGCCAGTAGATTCAATCAAAAATCGGTGAATGACGGGTATGCATCGGTGAGTAACGAAAATAATGTTTTTGATCGGTTAATTTATCGCCGGATTAGTTATTTTTACCAGTAACGGAGCAATTTTATCTAATGTGAGTACTTGATCAATTTTGGATAATTTTAAGGCAGCTTCGGGCATTGCGGATACTTCAGCAGTGTTAGGATCTTGTACGATGGCATAACCGCCATAATCTTTTATTTTCTTTAAACCCTTGCTGCCATCGTTATTGGCACCGGTTAGAATAATCCCAATCAAACCCGGACAATAAGCATCCAGAGCACTTTCGAAAAGCACATCGATGGAGGGACGCGAATAATTTACTCTTCCTTCGGTTGAAAGTGAAAAAGTGTGGTTTTCTTCGATCAGCAAATGATAATTTGGTGGTGCGAAATAGGCATGACCTGCCAAAATATTCTCTTTTTCATCTGCCTCTTCTATAGTGATTTTGGAAATGGCATTAAAATGCCTGATCATATAATTATCAGACTGAGGACTAATATGCTGTACAATGATAATTGGTATGGGAAAATCAGCAGGAAGCCGGGGCAGGATTTCTCCAAGAGCCTTCATCCCACCAGCCGAAACTCCTATGACCACAGCTGCATATTTCATTTTTGTTAACTATTACTCTGTTAGTAGTTTTCGAATTGTTATTAATTTTTATCCTCACCGATTTCTGACATACACTTCCTGAAACATTGGGTTTTCTTGCGAACTCTACTTAGTGTCCGTCTATAAAGTCGGTGTTTGGTTCAGAATGTTCGAGTTCGAGGCTTGCGAAGTCTTTAAAACCAGGAGTTTACTTTTGTAAATGACTGGGTTTAAAGACAAGCGTAACGAAGAAATCGGACATTATGGACAAACTCTACTTAGGGCTTGCTCAAAAATAACTTTTGGCAAACACAAGCTATTTGCCTGTATTCTAAATTTCAAACTT
>JAOZRY010000443.1 GCA_029939965.1 Bacteroidales bacterium
AAGGTGCAATATCTGTTTGTTTAATGTTCATTTGTTCCATCCTGAACTTAATAGCTTCAATTGGATTAGGAGCTCCCATTTGGTAATGTTCCTGCTCGTATTTTTCAATGAGCAACGACAAAAGTTCCATTTCTTCACCTTCCGTACAATTTGGTTCGATGGGGTTTTCGGAGCTATTTATAAGATTATAAACCCTTTTGCAAGCTTCGTTATAATTTCGTTCTGTCTTTAATATTTTAGTTTTCATAATTCACTATTTTAGGGTTTATCAAATCATATTCCGAATGTGTACCGAACCATACGATAAAAACAATTTTTAATTTGTATTCAATGTCAACAATCAACCGATAGTCATTGCCTTTAATATTGAATACCACTCGTTTTGAACCTATTATGCTCGCATTTCCGTATTTTGATTTTAATTCATTTGTCCAAGTCCATTATCATATTTCAAGATCGACCTTCAAATTTCCACCTATCAAAATATTTACCACCCCCACACAAAACGATCTACTACTCCTCATATACATAATATAGCCCAAACATCCCGATAAACTCATCAAATTTCCGCACTTTTCCCTCACCATATTTTAATAGATTCTTATATATCTTTTTTAGTTTTTTGGGTTTATAGAGGTTTTTGCCTGTCTTTGAAAAAAACTTATCGGCATAACAGAGGATTTTTTCTTCGATGGTATCCGGACTCATTTCCCTGTGAGGCAAGGGTAAATTTTGTTGGATGATTTCTAATCTTGATATACCCGTTCCGGTATGCCTCTCACAAAATGGGGCTACCTTTTGCAGCCCTTCCGATTCCAGTATTTCACGACCTAAGTATCCGTGGCAGATATATGGTTTAACCCCAAAACAACCAATATCAGGTGCGTAGGTTTTTACAATACCAATATCGTGGAGCAATGCTGCCTGTTCAAGTAGTTCGACATCTATTATGAGGTGTGGGTTTTTTTGCGCAATCTTCAAAGCCAGATTTTTTACCGAAGTCGAATGTTCGACCAATATTTTATAAACCTTACTTTCGGGATCAGCATATTTTTTTAAGATATCAAAGGGATCGATCGGAGATGACATAAATTACAGATTATTAAAAAAGGCCAAAAATTATACGTACATACACATATAAATCAGGAGAGAAATCGGTATAACCCTCTAAGTTTAAGTTTTTGTAATATAGCGAAACTCCGGGATCGATGGATACGGATTCGCTTAGGATAAATTTTACACCACCATTAAGAAAAACGCCAAACCCGATTCCTCCCTGATACACTTCGTAGCCATAGTTACTGCCACCGGGAACATAGCCACCCGAACTATAATTATTTACAAGGTTGTATTCCTGCCGCCCAATCTTTATCCTGCTTTCAAGAACCTTGGTGCTGTTCATGTGTAGCCCGGTTTCGATAAAAATGTTAGCATATTTACCGGTACGGTAAAACTTGCTAATACCAATATCGATGCTGCTTCGCCGCTCTTTTCCACGAATATATCCTGTACGAAAGCCCGGCTCGCTGGTATAGGTTACCGTGTCGATTACCATTTGAAATATGCCGCTGGTTTTTAGCTCCACATAGTTGGTTTGGATAAATATTCCGGTTGTATTGTTAAAGTTATATTTCGCATAAAATCCTGGTGAAATTGCAGCATCGTATTTCAAGTCGAGCGGGTAATATATCCACCATGCCTTGTCGCCATCTTTTATGTTGTATTGGTTTTTCCATTCGGTAAATGAAGATGCCCAGTCATTTGGGGGTAAATGATCGAAAGTGTTGTAAATCCTGTGTCCGTTTAACTCCTGCACAATATCCTCATACCAGTACTTATTATTCAGAACATACTCTATGTTATTTACATTAAATCTTTCGCCACTATAATATTGTGCCGAATAGTTGCTGGCAATATACATCCCCATATTAATCCCAAAACGCCACCCCGTTAAATTATATTCCGACCAGTTACGTTCGGCATCCGAGAACTGTGGAGTTCGCTTTTGAGCAAATGATGTTGAAACTAATATATAAAAAATAATGGAAATAATACCTGTTTTTGATATGTAAGAAATATTCATATTTATTTTATTTGTTATCACGCAAAAATAGATAATTTCATCTTATTACAAAATCAGAACGAAAATATCAACCGATTTTTAAAACAGTATGAAAATAATTGTAGTTTAGTGGTTCAAAAAGGTGATAATGCTAACAGATTAAATAGAATATAAATTCATTAAATTGCTTTATGGGAAACGAAAATAAGAAAAACGGGAAAGAAAAAAACAACAAAAAACTCCCCAACGATTTTTATGAAAAGGAGCTGGCCAAACTACAGATAGAGCTTGTGAAACTTCAGGAGTGGATTAAGAAAGAGGGGCTAAAGGTTGTGGTTATTTTTGAGGGGCGCGATGCTGCCGGAAAAGGTGGGACTATTAAACGCATAATACAAAGTCTCAATCCAAGAATTTGTCGGGTAGTAGCACTTGGTACACCAACAGAACGTGAAAAAACGCAATGGTATTTTCAGCGCTATGTGTCGCATCTTCCGGCAGCCGGCGAAATGGTGCTTTTCGATCGCAGTTGGTACAACCGTGCCGGAGTAGAAAAAGTGATGGGATTTTGTACGGAAGATGAATACTGGGAGTTTTTGCGTTCGTGCCCCAATTTCGAACGAATGCTTATTAGATCGGGGATTATCCTTATCAAGTATTGGTTTTCGGTAAGTATTACTGAACAGGAGCGCCGTTTTCAGTCACGAATCAACGATCCTACAAAACGCTGGAAACTTAGCCCGATGGACATGGACTCCCGGCAAAAATGGGTTGAATACTCAAAGGCCAAAGACGAGATGTTTTCGTACACCGACACCAAAGTATCGCTCTGGCACGTAGTGCCTTCGGACGATAAGAAGAAAGCCCGGCTCAATTGTATCAGCCATTTGTTGAGTATGATACCATACAAAGACCTGACACCCGAAACTTTTGATTTGCCCGAACGCCCGGATGCAAAAGGATATATACGCCCTCCAATGGACGAACAAACATTTATTCCGGAATTGTATTAATAGTGCGTTTTCGTGTATTTTTGAAATTGCTTTATTTAACTAATCAGTTGAAAAATATAATTTTATGAATAATTGTAAAACCCAATCGGGATAATACAAATAAATAAAAATGTGTAATAAACAGCAAATACCAGAAAACGGAGCTACCAAATATGTTGCATCGGGCGAAATTGTAACCGGCACAAAAAACGAACGGATAACATCAACTCCTTTGGGATCTTGCGTTGCTGTGGTTGCTTACGATACTAAAAAGAAGATTGGTGGAATTGCACATGTAATGTTGTCAGGCAAATCAATTAAAAAAAACGGCTCGGATAAAAACAAATATGCTATAGACGCAATCGATAATTTGTTTAGTGAATTGTACAAATCAGGAGCTCAAAATACGAATATTGAGATTTGCCTTGCAGGAGGGGCAAATGTGCTAAAAAAAGAAAATGACTCCATTTCCGTCAGTATTATTAATAGTGTTCTGCAAACTATCAAAAAAAAGAAGATCACAATATGCGCAAGCTCATTGGGAGGTTTTGAAAGGCGCAGTGCAACGCTCCTGATAAATACAGGAATTGCATACTACACCATTGGAGGGAGTTCCGAAAAAATATTGTGGGAATTT
>JAOZRY010001175.1 GCA_029939965.1 Bacteroidales bacterium
GAACAACAGAATTATTGTTTACCATTACAATGGTAGTAGAACCTAAAAAGAAAAGGCTTGCTCATTTTATTCTCATGAGATAAAATTATTTATTTTGCACCACACTAAAAACCGGAATTATTTATGATATTTGGAGCTATTGACATCGGATCGAATGCTGTGAGGCTCATGTTTGCAAATGTATTTGAAAAAGAATTACGTATTCGTGTCGAAAAAGCTACTCTGATCAGGATACCAATACGGTTGGGAAAGGATGTGTATAAAAATAACACTATCTCCAAAAAAAGGGCTGATAACCTTATAAAAACCATGAAAGCTTTTAAGCTTTTGCTTGAGGTTTATAACCCGGTTGATTTTGTTGCGTGTGCAACTGCTGCAATGCGCGAATCGACCAATGGCCCGGAAATCATTTCGAGAATAAAGAAAGAATCCGGTTTAAAAATTCGAACCATATCAGGACTTGAAGAGGCAGAAATTATTAGATCGACAGGTGGTTTTAATTTACCCGAAGGAAAAACCAAAACAATGTACATTGATCTTGGTGGAGGGAGTACCGAAATTTCGGTTTTGGCAAATAACAAAGTTATCGATGCCCGCTCATTTAAAATTGGCACACTTCGAATGCTTAACAATAAAGTTCCGGAAACAGAATGGGACAAAATGGAAGAGTGGCTTAAAAGTTTTGAGGGTGATTTCGGGAAAATTAATGTGATTTGCTCAGGAGGCAACATTAACAAAATAAACAAGATCTATGGTAATCCGGCAGAAGGTGTCCTAAGTTTTCAAAAACTTGAGTATGCAAACAAGTATCTGAAAAGTTTCACACTCGAAGGAAGGATTAAAGAACTTGGGCTCCGCCCCGACCGTGCCGATGTAATTGTTCCGGCTTCTGAAGTATTTATTTTCATTACCAAAATAATCAGAGCCAAATCTCTTCTTGTACCCAAGATTGGTCTCGCTGACGGATTAATCTATAACCTGTATCTCTCATACAAAAAGCAGAGAAAAACAGAGGGTGAAATAGTAAATTGATTTAAATAATCATCG
>JAOZRY010001176.1 GCA_029939965.1 Bacteroidales bacterium
GTGAATTTTGAAGATGACTTTGTTGAATCGGCCAGACCGATATTTGCCGATTATGACAATGATTCGGTTTCGGAAGTTTTCATTTTCCAAAAAAATGATACTGCACTGTTTATTCAGGGCATTAAACTGAATGATGCGAGAGATGACTTAATAAAATTCACTAAAAAATATATCAACAATTTTTATTACCGGGATGGTGAAGAGGATTTTGAAATCATAAACACTACCGCAGTGGACCTAAACGATGACGGGTTTAAAGAGATTATTTTTGCAATTAACGGATTGTTTGCTGCCAAACCCAGGGAGATTTGTGCCTTCGATGTAAAAAACGATACCATTTTCAAAACCCCTGAAATGGCTATACATCTTACTTCAGGTATAAAGATACTTGCTATTGACAATAATCCTAAAAAGTGCTTAATAACTGTGAACACGGGTGCAACCTGGAACTACAAAGAAACCGAAGACATCATTGACGATTCCTGTGGATGGGCAATAGCATTTGACGAAAACCTGGAATTTATTTTCGAACCCAAAGCCAATTTAACAGGAAACAGTTACAATGTTTATTCTGAGCCGTACAAACAAAGCAGCCATGCAGGGATTATCTCATTGTTTAAAACTCCAACCGGGTCTGAAGAATGTGAAGTGCTCCGTAAATATGATTTAAAGGGTAACATACTAAAAGAAAAAAAACTCCCGCTTGGCCAACACTTTAGCATGCTGGCACATGATGAAAAACCTGAGGAATTATTTTGGCTTCAAACATATAAGCCCGGAGGCACTTTACACCTAATGGATTTTGATTTTGAAACTATAAAACAAATAACTA
The DNA here is from genome assembly GCA_029939965.1 of Bacteroidales bacterium. Lineage (GTDB taxonomy): Bacteria > Bacteroidota > Bacteroidia > Bacteroidales > 4484-276 > SABY01. The sequence continues at coordinate 833 of JAOZRY010001176.1, forward strand.
TAGCTGACCTTCCTTCGTTTAACCGGCCAGATGGGAATATCTTTAGATTTGATTTAACTGGTGATACCCATAAAGAAGTTATAAATTTCACAAACAACCGGGCAGTGATCTACACAAGCAATTTTAGGCATCCTGTGGTGGTTCTCCTTAAAAGGCAGGTAAAATGGTTTTACACACAACAGGTAAGATTAGCAAATTATGACCGACCCTTGA
>JAOZRY010001177.1:0-387 GCA_029939965.1 Bacteroidales bacterium
GCCAGAAGTAACGATCCTATCGGTCATTGAGTTTGCATCAGCAAGGCCGGAAGAGCAAGGATTCGGATATCGATAGTATCGCTATAAAACCAATAGTTAACAATCCTATCAGCAGTCAAAGTAGCGATCCTATCGGTAGGTGGTAGGCGATCCTATCGGTAGTTAGAACAGAAGAACCAAAAAAAGGTTGCCCCTTTCGAGACAGCCTCTTTAAAAACAATCATATAATTGAAGGCTTCACTCAAAGCGAAGCCTTCACTAACATATAAAACTATTTTACAGTAAACTTTTGAGTTTCTAAACCCTTACAAGTTTCTATCCTGACAATATAAACACCCGGTTCTAAATTATTGATGTTGATCCGGGTTTCATTTCCACGGTAAACAA
>JAOZRY010001177.1:397-1044 GCA_029939965.1 Bacteroidales bacterium
AATAATTTTAAACTTTTTTTCATGATTACATTATTTAATATAAACTTTTTCAGTACTTATAGATTGCTCACTAATAACTTTAACAATATAATATCCTTGTTGAATATCAAGACGGAAATTGTTAAATTCATCTCCGTTTAATTTCATTTTATCAACTTCCTGTCCCATTAAATTATAAACAACAACATTTGGCATCTTTCATTTACCAGTTTACAAATTTAGAAAAATTTTCTCAATACTTATTGAAATTATTTCAATCTATGCCATTTTGATTTTCTAATCCCTGTTCTTAACAACCAATTTTGCACCGTCCTGAGTGCTATTTCAATCCCCCATTTTTTTTTCAGATATGAGCGGATGAGCTTTCCGTTCCAATATTTTTCATTATAATTATATCCAAATTCAACTGGGCTTTTAAGTATCACATTTTTTAAGTCGTCTTCGACCTCAATGGTCAAATGAGATTTTTTGCCTTTTCTTTTTTGGGCAATTAAACCCTGGGTACCTTCACTTTTAAGGCGGTTTCGCCAAACCCTCAAACTTTCCCTGGTCACGTTAAGGACATTGCACACCTCTTTAACACTAGCTCCATTAGATAACGCTGGCTCCATTAGAAAGGGCAATCAATGACTGACATTTAATTGCAA
>JAOZRY010000444.1 GCA_029939965.1 Bacteroidales bacterium
GCCAAAAACATAAATTAAATCCCTTTTTTATATTGAGCCAAAGTAGTCGGGAAAACAATTTGATGAAGTTGATCAGCAGCTTCACTCTCACCCTTGAGTAAGTTATTGAAACGATTTATCAGTTGTACTTTATTCGAAGGAATTAGTGTTTGGGTTTTAACATCCCGAAAATCAATTAAAAATCCGGAAAACATATTTGGAACATCAGAAATTATATCTGTATTCAAAAAATGAGTGTTGCCGTAAACACAATTATAATTTCCGGGTAACTTTTCAATTTGGTAGCTATGATTCTTTAGGTTGGTGATTTTAGAGGATTTTTTACAGGATGGAATACAAGCATTGTCTATTATATTTTTTTCGCATCCCGAAACCTGTTGAAACAAGCATTGCCTGCTGGTCATCAAAACAATTGGATGAAAAATGCTATAAAAAAGTGTAAAATTTTCAGGACACTTAATTCCATTTATTTGTTCCTTACTAAGTTCGTTTGAAATAAAAGCACCCGAACAGGCAAAGAGTTCTTTAAGTGCAATCAAACTAAACGAATTAATCAAATTTAAAAAGGGGCCGGCAATCCAGTTAACGTTTCTTTCCCGGGCAGCCCAAGCTATACCGGTGTTATTGCTTACAATAATTTTAGGCTGAATCACATCCAGGAATTCAAGAGCTGCATCAAAATCGTTACCAATCAAAACTGACGGGAACCACGGAATCAAATCCGGATGTTTACGAAACAGCGCAATGCATTTATTGAGTTCATTCTGCAAGCCATCCGGGATTTGAAAATACACAGTTGCTGAATTTTCCTCTACAAAAGACACATCTTCGGGAGAAGATATTAGTATCGCAAGTTTTGGCATTTCCTTTACTAATTCCGGCTTTTTCAGAACCGGAATCGGAACTTCTTTTAGGAGTTCTTTTGAGCCATTCAGCAAAAACAGAATTTTGCTTCGCATTGCATTAAGCTCGTTAAACGGAATCGAAATTCCATTATTCAAATTATCCAGATTGAGTTCCTTAATTGCAAAACCCGTATCTCTGATTGCCTTCAGCTTTTTAATTACAATTCTGTGAAGAAACACCTCACCCTCCATTTCCTGTAATTTGATTTCGGATTGCACAATCCAGGAGTCTGTTGGACTTTCTAAACAAATCTCCAGACCTTGCCCGGCTTTTCCTGATACTGTAATTTTTAGAGGAATTTTTTCAATGTTCAACTTTTTAAGTTCTATCTCAACCCGCTTCCTTGTTGCTTCCTTTTCAGAATACAGCTCCATTTGACCTTTAATTTTTTCTTCCGGCGTTGCATAGGTATTTTGTTCAGCCAATCGCTTGGTCGAAAAACTCATCGGGTCGTCAATGTACATTTCCCTGCCAATCTTCCCTTTTAAAAAACCATTGGAAAAATCGCGATTAAACACCTTGTAGAGCTCATTATTATCTTCACCAATTGTATTATAAAAATAAAAACCATTCAGTTGTTTGCGCCACGAATTAACAACTGTATGCACATATTCAAATTCTTTTATCCGCCCTTCAATTTTAATGGAATCAACTCCGGCATCGTGCAATTCAGCTACATTTGAAAATGCAGAATTATCCTTCAGATTGAGTGGATACTTTTTACCCACCGCTGTGGTTTCATATTTATCCCTGCAGGGCTGGCTGCACCTGCCACGATTTCCTGATTTCCCGCTTGCCACAGAACTCATATAACAAATTCCTGAAAAAGAAATACAATATGAGCCATGTACAAAAACCTCTGTCTCAACACTACTTTGCCGGGCAACTTTTGTTAACGCACAAATTTCGTCTAAGCTAAGTTCCCTCGAAAGGTTTACTCTGGTAGCACCAAGTACATTTAAAAAGCGAATTTGCCCGGCATTGTGTGTTGTATTTTGAGTTGAAGCATGAACATTGAGCGTTTTAAAATATTTCGACAAAATGTAAAACAAACCCAAATCCTGAACAATCACACCATCGATGTTGGAATTTACCAGTTTATTCAGCATACCAAAAAGCGCTGGCAGTTCACTTTCAGAAATCAGAATATTTAATGTGATGAAAATTTTACACTCATGCTCATGCGCAAGCCGAATAATTCCCCGGAGGTTTTCGAAGCTTATGTTTGCTGCACGACTACGCGCATTGAACCTATCCAGGCCACAATAAATGGCATCAGCACCCGCAAGGATGGCAGCTTTTACAGCATCCACATCTCCACCCGGGGCAAGGAGTTCTATTTTTCTTTTTAACGAGTCGGGCATAATTATGAATAGGTTCTTCACTAAGTGAATTGCGGCTATAAAAACCGTTCATCCGTCAATTTGTGGAGCAAGATTAATGCGCTAACGCCGTAGAATCCCGCCAAATTGTTGGGTGCTGGAATTTTCTATCATTTCCTAAATCACTTCCCAATAACCAGTTTTGTCGCTTCCTATGCGTTCTATTTTTCCACTCTCTTTAAGTTTTTTCAGTTTTCGTTTTACTGTGCTTAAACTTATATTTAATCGTTTGCTAATTTCGGTTGCTGTAATTTTGTTATTCTGTTTTATTAAATAAAATACAGTGTCATTTACAGTGTCATTTTGCGTTTTTACAGTGTCAAAGTGTTGAACGTGCATTTCTCTGTTTTTCAGTAAATGATTTTCACCAAAAAATAAATTTGAAAGAAAGCTAATCAGATATTTTTCTGTTTTATAAATACCCTTGGATAAATCTTCGTAGTTTGCTCGCACAAGTGCATTGCGGAAATACCACGAATGCTTTTCAAATAGGTGATTGCTTACATTTTTAAAACCAAGTTTACGAAGGTATTTTATTAAAAAAATCGCCGTTGTTCGTGTGTTGCCTTCACCAAAAATGTGGATTTGCCATATATAGCTAATAAAATGTGCTATGTGTTCTATTATTTCTTGTTGGTTTAAACCTTTGTAATTGAATTTTCTTTCTTGTTCAAAATCATATTCCAAAGTAGCTTTCAAACTCTCAGCACTTGCATACAAAACAGTTTCCCCGTTTAAAACCCATTCTTTTTTTGTTATGTTATAATCACGAATTTTGCCTGCATTAGTGTAAATATTTTGAAACAACCTGCGATGAATAGCAAGGTATTCGGCTGGCGAAAATGTAAAAGTTTGCTCACTCAAAATTTCGGCAATTCGCGCAGAAACCTTGTCTGCCTCTTCAGTGCGGTTTTTTGTATCTTTTACCGGGCTTTGTTGGTAATAATTGTCTATCCGCTGTTTTACCTCATCAATAGAAATGTTACCTTCAATGTTTTGCCTTGCCGTTTCTATCAAATAATCAGAAGGTCTTAATCCATCTACTTGCTGCAAGCCGATAGCAGTTTTCCAAACTTTTGCTTTTTCTGCTTTATTAGGCTCTCCTTGCCGTAAATATTCTTCAAAATTATCCATTATGTTATCTGACATATTTAAATTTCAAAAATACATTTTTAATTAATGGCTTATCAAAATACAAGACCTTTATCCAGCTATAAGTCGCAAGTTTTCAATAGTGTCGTTGCACTTTACACTTACACCCAACGTTCCGCAAATATGGCTCGCAGCAGCCTACTGCCGGCAATAACTGCCCCATCCCTTAAATAAAGCCACCCCGTGAATTGTTTTATATGACAGCACCGGTTTATTTCAAAAAGAGGTTT
>JAOZRY010000445.1 GCA_029939965.1 Bacteroidales bacterium
CTCCGCTCTCTGCTCTTGCTCTCCGCTCTCCGCTCTTTGCTCCCTGCTCTCTGCTCCCTGCATTTTTCAATTATTCCTTAAAACAAAATGCCCCGGGCGAAATACCAACTCTTAAAGTATCGAGGGCAAAACCTGATGGCGAAAAACGATAAACCAATCCTCGCTGTACATGGTCGATGGCATCAGCAACATAAACCTCTGAGGTTATCGGATCCACATTCAGGCCATAAAAACCACCAATATTTCCGGTGTAATGGCTTTCGATAAATAATTTGGGAGCATCAACCGAAGTTACAGCATGTTGGTAAATATGACGATTGATAAAGTATATTGTATCGCCTGTTCCGTTTATTGTAAGCTCGGTTGGGTTATCATCAGGGCTAAACCTAATAACCTGTTCTACTTCCAGGGTTAATGCATCAATCATAGTAAGGCCAGGGGTTTCGTGCCCGTAAGGATTTCCATCCAGACCACCATCGGAGAGCACCCAAATGTTGTTATTTTTATCAATAACCAAAGAGTTGGGCTGTTTTATTACTTCAATCGAATCTATTACTTTATCGGTTTCGGTATCGATAACCAGAATTTTATTATCGTAGCTCCAGCAATTTGTAAAAACTAATTTTTCATATTGTACCATTTGCCCTGTGGGGTGCTGATAAAACTGCGACTCACCGTTATTAACATCAATATTTCCGATAACCTCAAAAGTTTCAGGGTTGATTATGGAGACAGATTTGGCGTAAAGATCGCTTACATAGCCCTTTGTGTTGTTGATAAAATGGATATATCTCGGAGAAGTTAAGCCTGTGATTTTTCCAGCCATTTTAAATGTATTTATATTTATCACATAAATCTTCCCACTGTTATTCACTGCAATATATCCCAGGCTGTCGCGAATTTCCATCGAAAGTGCAACATCGCCCAAAGGAATGTTGTTGCTACCAAAAAACACATCATTCCACACCTCCCCGGTTTTGGTATTATAATATGAAAGAGATGCATTTTGATACATAAAATTCCCTTCGTTTATAATAAATACTCCGCTATGATGATCGGGATTCTTCGGATATTCGGGATTCCACAACTCCTCATCCTTCATACACGACGTAAGCATTAAAAGCAATAGAAGTAATATGTTCAGGTTTCGTTGGTTCATTTTTATGCTAATATTTTACCATGATTGTAAAAAGAAAATTTCGTCCGGGCATGGGTCTGTAAAGCACCGAATGATAAGTTTCATCGAAAAGATTATAAACTTTTAACTCCGCCGAAACTATTAACTTGCTAATGGAGAACTCTTTCCCTACAATCAAATCATTCATAAAATAGGGGTAAAACCTGTTGCGCTGCATAATGTCGTTGCTCGATGTTGTAAACCGCTCGCTGTATGAGTTGTGCTGCCAGGTAATATGAAATTTTTTCCATGACAGATTCAACATCACATTTCCTGAATGAATTGGGATATACACCAACTGTTTACCATAAGATTCATCACCCCAAACCATCGGGTCGCCATAATTTATCGATCGCGTGTATGAATAATTCCCGGCAACCGAATATTGTACGTTTCTCAAATTCCCGGACAAAGAGACACTTAACTCAAAACCTTTGACCACTACATTTTTTACATTTTGTGGCTTCCAATATCCTTTGTAGCTTGGTATCCAGATTATCCAATTATTGATGTTTGAATAAAATACAGTGAGTTCGGTATTAATTTTATTTTTTTTTACAATGAAGTGATAATCAATACCAGTTTCATAACTCAATCCATTTTCAGGTTTTAAAACTGCATTCCCGCCAGGCTGCCAATAGAGATCGTTCAACGATGGCTGGTGATAATTTCGGGCTACATTACCTTTGATAAAAAGATTCTGATCAGGCACTATTTTATAATCAAAACCAAAATATGGAATTAACGGAACTATTTTCAAATCCACCCAATCCTGCCGCAGCATCAGGTTCAGATTTAACCGATTAGCAAAACTTTTTCGCAAAGCCACAAAACAGGACAACTCTGTACGGAATTTTTCATATCCGGTTTTGCTTACCGAATCACTGGAAACTACATCGTGATAATTATAATCGATGGATGTTTTCAGGGAAAGATCATCAGTAAAATCATAATTCAAAGATGCTGCATTCATAAAACTTTGCTGTGTGCTTTGAGAGTAGATTGCAGGAATTTCACCGATACCAGGAACAGAATTTCTAAGAATATAATCAAGCTTTTTTCCCGAATACCCCGATAGTAGCATAAATCGATATTTGCTTCCGTAGTACTTCCAGTCTGCAACAATTTTATTATCGAGATCGGCCTGTGTATTAAGATTTGAATTTTCGGGCCCTTCGAAGCTTGTAGCCTGTGGGATAGTTCTTTCTGCATTTTGCCACCACCACCGGATAGAAAAAACATTGCTATTGTTGGGCTTAAAATACAATTCCTGTAAAAATCCATATCTCGAAAAATCCGCATTTTTATTTGTATCAAGAGGATGAATTATTGTTCCTGATTGCGGATCAATTTCCCCAACTCCCATATTTACAAATGTGTAATCGTTTTTGGAATAGTTGAAATATGCCCTGGTTTTCGATTGAAATTTTTCGCTTCCGAGGTTTACCTGCAAAAAATCATCATAAGTTTTATAACTACCCACACCCTGCATAAGCCTCACCCCTACCCTATTATTCCAATCTACCGAATTGCTAATGTTGATGGAACCACCAAGCCCGCCACTTTTATCATCGATGGAGGCTGTGCCATATTTAAGGTTCATATCGTCGATAATGTAAACCGGGATGAGCGAAAAATCTACCATTCCGGCCATTGGATTGTTAATATTTAATCCATTCCAGCTTACCTGTGTGTGCGATTCGGCTGTGCCGCGAAACGATGCTGTAGCCAGTGCTCCCCGCCCATAATTCTTTATAAAGACAGGTGTATTCTCAGAAAGCACATCCGAAAGCGAAAGGTTAATTTTTTGAAGCAGAACAAGCGTATCCACGGTAGTCATTTTCATACCTGCCGTTTCTTTGTTAAAAATCCGGCCCGACGAAACCTCGAAAGATTTGAGCATAAATACAGAATCGGCCATGCTTTGCGCCATAATTTGTAGCGAAAGCAGCATAAAAATATTTATACCCAAAAATTTTAACATTTTACTTTTTAATAAATTTTAGTATTCGATATTTTTCATTATTAAAAATCCGAACCAAAAATAGTCCCGGATTAAAACCAGAAATATCCACCATTTTTTGAGAATTAAACTCAACATCCCTGAAAAGGCAATTTCCATTCATATCCCAAACTTCAATACTTGCAGCATCAATCCCCAAAATTATAATGTATTCTTTTGCAGGATTGGGATACAGAGATATTTTGGTCTCCGAAGTTGAGCCGGAAATTGATGCAGATGATAAATCCACTACCGCTGAAGCTGAAGTAAAAATTCCGGGATTGTTCTCCATTAATGCCGTTATCTCCAAATCGCCCGAGGTTGTTACAGTAAGCCTGTGATTATCGTCGATATTGGCTTCGAACATATTTGTTTGCCATATTATTTGTTCATCCGGCAACAGCTTGCCTTTGTAAAATACAAATACTTCCATCTGAAAAATCTGATTTTTAATAACCGGAGGAAGGTCTTTAATTACAATCTGGTAAA
>JAOZRY010000446.1 GCA_029939965.1 Bacteroidales bacterium
CAACAAAAATATCAGCCGCCACTTGCGACAAGCTACCACTCCAATCCCTGCCGCGGGCACCATTCGTTGGGCTAATGTTTATCCATTGCTTCAAACACTATTTTTTCATTACAATCCTTTATGTTATTTATGGCGTATTCCAAATAATATTACTGTATGATTTATAATGTTTTCCATTTACATGAGTCAAATAATTAACAAAAATAACTTCACCTGTTCTGCCCAACTTATTTCAAAACAAACCCTAATTCAAAATATCAGTATTCCGTTTGCCATCTTACCCTCCTCTAAAAAAGGTGTAACTTTGCACATTCTTAGAAACACACAATGATCGAAAAATATAATCCAAAGTCATTTCTCCACGACTTCGACATACCCATAATTGATGTACGCTCTCCTGACGAATTTGCACAGGGGCACATTCCGGGAGCAAAAAACATCCCGTTGTTTACTAATGATGAAAGGGCTGAAGTAGGCACTTTGTATAAAAAAGCAGGCAGGCAGGCAGCCATTTTTAGAGGTCTTGATATTGTGGGGCCAAAAATGTCGGGGTTTGTAAAAGAGGGTATGAAGTTCGCTCCCGGCAAAAAACTTCGAATTCACTGTTGGAGGGGGGGTATGCGCTCAGAGAGTATGGCCTGGCTTTTTTCAACCACCGGGTTTGATGTGAAACTTCTGGATGGTGGGTATAAAGCATATCGGAAATTTGTTAGAACACAATTTGAAACAGAAGCAAAGTATGTGGTTCTTTCAGGAAAAACCGGATCAGGAAAGACAGAGATATTGCACGAACTCATTAATTTGGGGCAACAAGTACTCGATCTTGAGGGAATTGCTCATCACAAAGGTTCGGCGTTTGGAGCACTGGGCGAAAAACCACAACCCACTACTGAGCAGTACGAAAATATTTTATACGATGAATGGAAAAGCTTCGATTTAAACAAACCTATATGGCTGGAAGATGAAAGTAGATTTGTAGGAAAAGTGTCAGTGCCTGAGCCATTGTTTTATAAAATGAGAAGTTGTAGTGTTATTAAAGTTGATATGCCTTTAAAATTAAGAGTAGAAAGGCTTGTAAAAGATTATGCCGGTTTTCAAAATCCAGAATTGATTGCTGCAATTAAAAGGATTACAAAACGATTGGGCGATCAACATGCAAAAACTGCCATCGAAGCCATCGAAAACAACGACTTTAAAACTGCCATCGAAATTGTTCTTTTTTATTATGATAAAACATACCATTTTGGGCTCAGTAAAAGAGAGGTTCAAAAGGTTTTTCATATTGATGTTGAAACCATAAATGCCAAAATTAATGCTGAGAAAATTCTGAGATTTTTTAAAACTTTGAAAATAGATTAACCATGGATAAACCTATTTATCTCGATTATAACGCCACCACACCCATCGATGCTGAAGTAGCTGCTGCTATGCTGCCATATCTTGATCAGTTTTTTGGAAACCCGTCCAGCTCACATCGTTTTGGCATCGAAACCAAAAAAGCAGTTGAGAAAGCACGGCAGCAAATAGCCACTCTTTTACATTGCCAGCCCGATGAAATTGTATTTACGAGTGGTGGATCCGAATCGAACAATTGGGCCATTAAAGGCATTGCTTATCAAAACCGCCACAATGGAAATCACATTATTACTTCAGCTATTGAACACCCCGCAGTGAGTGAGGTTTGTGGTTTTCTTGAAAGCCAGGGATTTGAAATATCTACAATTCCTGTGGATGAGTTCGGTATGGTTAACCCTGACGACATCAAAAAAGCCATCAGAACATCAACAATTCTCATAACTATTATGCATGCCAACAATGAAGTGGGAACAATTCAACCTATTTCAGAAATTGGAGAAATAGCCAATAGGCATGGGGTCATCTTCCATTCTGATGGTGCCCAATCGGTAGGTAAAATAGAAACCAATGTTAGGAAACTTGGTGTTGATCTTTTTTCAATTGCTGGTCATAAACTCTATGCACCAAAGGGGATTGGGGCTTTGTATATTAAAAGAGGAGTAACTCTCCAAAAGCTGATCCATGGAGCTGATCATGAACGAAATTATCGTGCAGGAACCGAAAATGTACTCGAAATAGTTGGATTAGGGAAAGCAGCCGAAGTTTCAGGAAGAGACCTGTTACAAAATATTTTGCAGATGAAAAAAATGCGGGATCAGCTTCATACAACCCTGCAAAAAGAATTACCCGATATAAAGCTGAATGGTCATACCGAAAAACGTTTGCCAAACACTCTCAGTTTGAGCTTTCCGAAAATAGAGGCCAACACCATGATTTCTGAACTGGAAAACGTGGCCGCCTCTGCGGGTGCTGCTTGTCATGCAGATAATGTTGAGGTTTCAACCGTATTATCAGCCATGAGAATTCCTGTGGATTTTGCAATGGGAACGATTCGGTTTTCAACAGGACGTTATACATCAAATGAGGAAATAGAACAAGCAGCAAATTCTATTATTGCAGTAGTTCGTAAACTAAAGCCTAAAACAAAGATAGATACCAACCCGGTAACAGATATTGGTGAGGTGAAGCTTACAAAATATACACATGGCCTTGGGTGTGCGTGTAAAATCAGGCCACAGTATCTCGAAAAAGTGTTGAAAGATTTACCGATAATTTTTGATAAAAATGTACTTATTGGCGCAAATACTTCCGATGATGCTGCCGTTTATAAAATCAATAACGAAACTGCAATTGTTCAATCTGTAGATTTTTTTACTCCGGTTGTTGACGACCCATATTATTTTGGTGCTATAGCTGCTGCCAATGCTTTGAGTGATATTTATGCCATGGGAGCAAAACCACTTTTTGCTCTTAACATTGTCGGGTTTCCGGATAACCGACTTCCCATGCAAGTTTTGAAAGATATCCTGAAAGGTGCTGCTGACAAGGCTGCAGAAGCTGGTATTTCTGTTTTGGGTGGTCATACCGTTGAAGATACAGAACCTAAATTTGGAATGGTAGTAACCGGTTTGATTCATCCGGATAAAGTGCTTTCGAACAGCAATTCTCAGCCTGGGGATGCTTTAATTCTAACCAAACCTATTGGAACAGGTATTATTTCAACCGCTGTTAAAAATGGATTGGCTAACAATACTATTGCCATTAAGGCACGCAATATTATGGCTTCCCTCAATATGAAAGCAGCAGAATTAATGGATCAATATGCTGTTAACGCATGCACTGATGTTACAGGGTTTGGCCTCACCGGTCATTTAAAAGAAATGGTGGAAGCATCAGGTGTTAGTGCTGAAATATTTTTAAATAAAATACCTCTGATTAATGGTGTGTATGAATTGGCCATGGCAGGAACAATTCCGGGGGGAACCAAAAATAACCTGGATTTTGTATCTTCAATAACCAATTGGTCTGATTCAATTTCTGAAATAATGAAACTAATCATTTGCGATGCCCAAACATCGGGAGGACTACTAATTTCTATTGCTGAAAATATTGCCGGAAAGTTGGTTGCTGATCTTAAAAACAATGGAATTGAAGATGCTGCAATTATCGGAAAGATTACAAAAAGTAATGTGCCTAAAATTATTATTAAGGGATTGTAACGAAATAAGTTGTTTAAATCAGGCGAAGTTATTTTGCATGGTAACAAGGCAAAAAACGTAGGCATAGCCCAGTCCTTCAGGGCTGGG
>JAOZRY010000447.1:0-274 GCA_029939965.1 Bacteroidales bacterium
AGCCTGCCCCCGACACTTCGTGGATGATATTGGCGATTTCTGGTGCACACTAATTATATCTTCTGGTAAAGTACTCTTGTTTGCCCGATTGGGAACATTAAGAATATTAACTTTTCAGAATCCCAATTTATTTTTTACAATCCCAATGAGAAACACCATTAATTTACAAATTGGCTACCCGAACAAATTTCGACAGTACTAATTCTCAACGGTTTGGCGGTATGAATAGTTGCGGGATTCGAAGAATTTCACTTTCAATAACCAACTAATGTTT
>JAOZRY010000447.1:284-3662 GCA_029939965.1 Bacteroidales bacterium
GGCGTTTTCTGGCGTACACTAAATGCAATTTCATCAAAACAACACATCCACCTCATTTCACATTTCAATCATCAAATCCAACATTTCAATACTTTCAATTTTTTAATTGCCGGTTGTTGATAGATTTTTGCATTAACCAAAATTGATTGGCAATGCAAATATTTTTCAACAAATACTTCTTCATATTTTTTATAACAGTATTTCAAATAGCAGGTTCTGTTGCACAAACCACTATCAGCGGAAGCGTTCACGATAAAAAGGGTGAGCCACTAACCGGTGCTAATATTTATTTGCAGGGAACTTATGATGGGGTTTCCAGCGATGTTGCGGGTAATTTTATATTTATCACCAACCAAACCGATAATAAAGTATTGAAGATTGAATTTGTTGGATTTGAAGGGTTTTCGCAGGAAGTTGCTTTGATAGGAATGCCTCTCATTTTTGACGTTGTCCTGAAAGAAACCTTCAACGAAATGAAGGCCGTTACCATTACTGCCGGAACATTTGAAGCCGGAGATAAAAAGAAATCTGTTACCCTCACTTCGCTCGATATGGTTACTACGGCAGGTGCTATGGGCGATGTATATGGAGCTTTACAAACATTGCCCGGCACATCATTAAACGGTGAGTCGGGAAAGCTGTTTGTGAAAGGTGGTAGTAGTGATGAATCTCAAACATACATCGACGGAACACTGGTTTATGCTCCGTATAATTCTTCGCCGCCACTCACCTCAACACGCGGGAGGTTCAACCCCTTTATGTTTAAAGGTATGGTGTTTAGCACCGGTGGTTACTCAGCCGAATATGGTCAGGCTCTATCATCTGTTTTGCAGCTCAACACTAACGATTTGCCCATTGAGGACGAATTTAATATTTCGCTCCTGACGGTAAGTGCCGGATTGGCCGGAACAAAAAAATGGAACTCCGGGGCAATAACAGCCTCTCTTAATTACACTAATCTAAAACCTTATATGGCTCTTGTTCCGCAAAACATCAACTGGAGTCATCCACCTGAGTATTTGGCCTCTGATGTAAGCGTAAGGCAAAAGACCGGGAAATCGGGAATGCTAAAACTTTATGCTACGCTAAGCTACTCAGATATGACATTAAACAGGGTAAACCTGAATGATGATATGCAAATTACCTCTTATGACCTGCATAACAACAACCTGTATGTGAATGGCTCATGGCGCACAATGATTGGAACAAAATGGACTTATCGTACCGGTTTTTCCATAACTGAGAATCGCGACAAAGTTGGGTATGGTGATGCGAATTTTAAAGAAGAATTACGTGGGGTTCATTACAAAAATGTATTTGCTCATCAGCTGAATAAAAAAATAAATTTACGGTTTGGAGCAGATTTGTTTATGAAGGAGTATTCCAACGATTTTTCTGAAAAAGAAGAAAAGTTTGTTAGTCAGTTTCAAAATAATTCGATGGCTACATTTGCCGAAGCGGAGGTTTATATTTCCAACAAATTTGTAACAAGGGTTGGAGGTCGCTATGAATATTCCGGTTATCTTAATAAAGCAAACATATCGCCCCGAATATCCACAGCTTATAAAATAAGTGAACACAGTCAGGTTTCGTTGGCTTATGGTTGGTTTTATCAGAATCCGCTGAATACATATTTATTATATACTAACCTGCTGGAACCGGAGCGTGCCGATCATTACATCCTCACTTTTCAATCATCAAAAAACAAACGGATATTAAGATCTGAAATATATTATAAAGATTATAAAAACCTGGTTAAGGTCGATCCATCGGAATTTTATCTACCTCAGGCCTATAATAATTTGGGGTATGGGAGTGCTTATGGTATTGATGTTTTTTGGAGGGATAACAAAACCATCAGAAACAGCGAATACTGGATTTCTTATGGATACATCGAATCGGAACGAGATTTCAGAGATTTTCCTGCCAAAGCAATTCCATCGTTCGTGAGCAGGCACAACCTTTCGGTGGTATATAAGTATTGGATAGATGAAATACGATCGCTGGTTGGGGTAAGTTACAGGTACTCTTCTCCACGACCATACCACGATCCGAACCTGCCGGGATTTAACAATCGCGAGACAATTCCGTTTCAAACGCTCGATGTAAATATTAGTTATCTGCACCGCGAAAATGTAATCTTCTATGCAGCAGTTACCAATTTGCCAGGGTTTAAGCAGGAGTTCGGGCAGCGGTATGCACAGATACCGGACAGTGATGGGCAGTTTGCCAGTGAGGTGATTATTCCGGGAGCAAGCAGGTTTTTCATTTTGGCATGTTTTATAACCTTGTCCAAGCGTGGGGATTTAAATCAATTAGATCAAATTGAATAGAGGTAGCAGATTTAACAAAATTATTTAGCTATCTCTTAATTAGTATATACAAATATAAATCATTTTAAAAACTTTTGAATTATGAAAAAGACAATGTTAATTTTTGCAGTGCTGTTAATTGCAGCAACTTCATTTGCCGGTGGCAGCAAGTATCAGGAAACAATGGGTAAAACACTTGCCGGTTTTGCTGAGTGTAAAACTATTGCAGACTTCCAGGAGTTGGGAAACAAATTTATGGTGATTTCAAAAGCTGAAACAAAGGAATGGCTGCCATTGTATTACCATGCGCAGTGTTATATTTTGATGAGTTTTAACGATAACGAAAATCCACAAATGAAGGATGAATACCTTGATGTGGCAGCCGAATCGGTAAGGAAGATGATAGAAATAGCTCCAGGCGAATCGGAGGTTTTTGTGATGCAGGGGCTGCTTTATACGGCTCGATTGATGATCGATCCCATGACACGCGGACAGCAATACAGCGCTTTGTCGGGCCAGGCGATTGGTAGAGCACTCGGTATGGAACCCAAAAATCCAAGAGCAAAATATATGCAAATTGCCAACGAATTGGGGACAGCAAAATTTTTTGGAAGCGACAATACGGCAACATGCCAAAAGGCTCATAAACTTTATGAGGAGTGGGATAATTATAAACCCAAGTCGCCAATACATCCACAATGGGGAAAAGAACAGTTGAGTGAGGCAATTGAGAGTTGCAACCGGACTGAATGAGGAAATGCGATAAGGGGACAAGGGAACAATGCGACAAGGAGACAATGAGGAAATGCGACAATGCGACAATGCGATAAGGGAACAATGTGATAAGAAAAAGAAAGGAAATGAAAGGAAAAGATCATTATATCATTGTACCATTAAACCATTGAATCATTAAAACATTTTAGCATTCTATCATTCTATCATTCTATCATTTTAGCATTCTATCATTTTAGCATTTTAGCATTCTATCATTTTAGCATTCTATCATTTTAGCATTTTAGCATTTTAGCATTTTAGCATTTTAGCATTTTAGCATTTTAGCATTTTA
>JAOZRY010000448.1 GCA_029939965.1 Bacteroidales bacterium
CAGCGGGCACAAGGCAACTACAAACGGAAAGCCCGTAGCCGCCCAAAAAAAAACCTCCAATTTCCGGAAAATACCAGAAAAAGGAGGCTAATGAGTCTCTGCACTAAAACTCAATATTTTCCGACAAACCCTATTCAACAATAACCTTTTTTATTGTGCTTTCGTTGCCCGATAGGATTCGTATAAAAAAAATTCCTTTTCCAAATTGAGTAAGGTCAAGCGATGTCTGCTTTTCTGAAACGGTAAAGGAATAAATCTCTCTTCCCTGGCAATCGGTTACCATTAGCTGTTTAGGGTTTTGTGTGTTTCCATATCGAATCGCAAATACACCATTGGAGGGATTTGGGTAAATGCAAACTTCCTGTGGTTGGGTGTTTTCAATCCCAATAGTTCCAATCGTAAAACTTTCTTCGGTGGCAAATGTCGATCCTTCAAAATTGTTGTCGAGTGCTTGTGTGCTCCAAAAATAATCCCCATCTTCTAATCCGGTAATAGTCCAGGATAAATTCTGACTTACATTGCCCACAGCCGGCAGCAACCTGTATCCGTTTTCAATATCCGAAATCGGAATCCAGGTCATATCTCCGGCATCGGTTCTTATATAAGCATTATAATATAATCCGGCCGAAGGTGTTTCATCGTCGGTTGAAGCATCCCAGCTCAAAGTTATTTCATTATCAAAAACTGATGATGTTAAGTTTTGTGGAGCTGCCGGGGCTGTGTTTGTTGTGGTGTTATCATTTCGATATATAATTGTATTACTGCCACCTGCATCATCGTGCCCACTACAAATAAGGTCGAGATCGCCATCTGCATCATAGTCGCCCCATGCCGATTCGCCCCAGTAGCAATCAATTGCAAAATTTAATCCTGCTTCGGTAAAGGTATCGTCGCCGTTGTTGATAAATACATCTGTTACCCTTGTCCATGTTCCTCCTTCTTCGTAAGTGCCACAAATAAATATATCCAGATCCCCATCATTATCATAATCGCCCCAGATTGAACTTGAATGTGCCACGCCCGGCAGAACAGCCGAAGTAATAAGAGTAAATGTGCCATTACCATTGTTTTTATATATTTCAGTGGTCCTTCCGGGATTATAAAAACCAGATAATAATATATCGGGATACCCATCGCTGTTGTAATCGCCCCAGGCTACATCGCCAAGCCATGCGCCCGTAAAATTATTTTCGGTTTCGGAAAAGGTTTCATCGCCGTTGTTTGTATATAATTTTGAAATTAAACCACCCTGTCCATCCAAACCTGAAAGAAATATATCCATGTCGCCATCTTTATCATAATCGCACCATTCGTACGATGATTTTATCGCTCCCGGGAAATCGACATCTGTCTCTGTAAAGGTTGCATCTCCATTATTTTTATATATTTTTGAAAGATAGCTGGTTCCATCAAATCCTGTTATCAAAATATCGGAGTGGCCGTCATTATTAAAATCAACAAAGCTAACTGAGCCATCGGTCAGAACAACAAAAATTTCACCCGAATCGACGAAAGTGTCATTACCCTTGTTTTCGTATAGTGTTGTTATTTCGGATCCTGTAGTATATCCCTGAATGATAATATCCAAATCGCCATCAGCATCATAATCGCCCCAGGCAACATCACCGATATATGTACCCGGAATCGGTAATCCCGAAACTTCGATAAATTCATCATTTCCCCTGTTATTATAAATTTTTGTTACCGCATTATTATCCAGGTCAAATCCGGCAATAATTACATCCAGGTCGCCGTCATTATCGTAATCGCCCCAGGCAACATCGCTCCAATGCAAACCGGTAAGTCCGGCATTAATATCTACAAAAGGCTGGGCATTAGATGATCCACAAATTAAAAGAAAAATAATAAGTGTTAAAATTGTTGACTTTGTTTTCATATCAATATGTTTTAATGTTAGTAATGTACACAAAACTATATATTATTTACTGATTTTGAAGGTTTTTTTTGGGCGGCTGCGGGCTTTCCGTTTGTAGTTGCCTCGTGCCTGCTGTATTTTTGTAAGCCGTACGTGGGCTTCCTTCGTCAGCCTACGCCGGCCAACAAAAATATCAGCAGCCACTTGCGGCAAGCTACCACTCCAATCCCTGCCGCTGAGCATTACACGGCAACTATATTGAATGAGTTTGGTTGTCAATCTTTTACCAATCTTTATCAAGTCATGTAATATTTTACCAAAAACAACAAGAATATTAGAAATATAGTTCTAATTCAATTTATGATTTATGATTTACGATTTATGATTTACTATTTACGATTTACTATTTATTATTGAAACAGCAAAGCGGGAAATTGAAAACAAAGTATTTGAACAACATGTTGGTTGGTTTTTAAAATTAAGAGCATAAATGGCAGAAGAGGGGGATTATGTTAATATTGTACATGTCTTTGTTGGTTCTACTTTGCGATGAACCGTAGAATCATACCTTTGTAAAATAAAACTGAAATATGAAATTTGCACAGTATCGTATAGATGAAGGAATTAAAACCAGTATTTCGAAACTGGGATATAAAAAACCAACCGACATTCAATATAAATCTATTCCTCCCATTTTGAAAGGTGAGGATGTTTTGGCAATTGCTCAAACCGGTACAGGCAAAACGGCAGCATTTGCGATCCCGGTTTTACATCTGCTACAAATTCGCAAAATTAAAGGTCGTCCCGATGGGGTTAAATGTTTGGTAATGGCACCTACTCATGAGTTGGCATTGCAAATCGACAGTGTTTTTCAATTGTTGGGCAGGCATACAAGTATTACTTCATTTTGTATTCATGGTGGTGTAGATCAGGAGCCTCAGAAAAAACAGCTTAATAGTGGTGTAGATATTCTGGTTGCTACTCCCGGTCGAATGTTCGATTTGGTGAGCCAGGGAGTTCTGAGCCTTAACCGGATTGAGATTCTGGTGTTGGATGAAGCTGATCACATGCTCGACCTGGGTTTTATTAAAGATATTCGCGACTTGCTACGATATTTGCCTAAAAGGCGGCAGACGTTGTTTTTCTCGGCAACCATCAACGAAAAAATTAAAGAGCTTGCCTATTCGCTGGTTACCAATCCTATCCGTATTCAAATTTCGCCCAAAGACCCGGTAGCAAAAAACATTGAGCATGCCGTAGCATTTATCGAAATGGATGATAAGCGTTTCTTTTTGGAGCATTTGATAAAGGATAATATTGAAAAAAAAATCCTGGTATTTGTAAGAACCAAAATTCGGGCAGAGCGGGTAAAGAAGGCCATGGAAAGGACAGACCTGAAAACAGAAACCATTCACAGCGACAAGCCCCAGCAGGAGCGCGAACAAACTATGAGGAGCTTTAGGAAAGGCGACTTAAAAGTTTTAGTGGCTACCGATGTGAGTGCCCGTGGAATTGATATCCCAAATGTAGAATACGTTGTAAATTATGATTTGCCCGAAACTTCCGAAAATTATGTTCACAGGGTGGGGCGTACCGGCCGTGGAGACCAGAAGGGTCAAGCCATATCTTTTTGCAGTGCAGAAGAAAAAGAACTTTTAACAGAGATAGAGGGAAATTTGGGGAAACCCATTCATAAATTAGTTATCTCCAAACGCGACTACCAACTCACGCTCGATATGACCGAAGACAAAACCTACGATTGGAAAGCCCTGATGGAAGAAG
>JAOZRY010001178.1 GCA_029939965.1 Bacteroidales bacterium
GCCGCTTCCGAATACGAGAACTTTTGCCATTTTATTAACCTCATTTTTTAAGTTACAAGTTATTTCATAACATGTTGCCCAAATTCTATATGGCATTGAAACTGATAAAATCATAGTCATATTTTCAGTAGCTTAGGAATAGGGACGAAATAACTTCCCCATTCTCAGAAGAGGAGTGCAAACTTCAGTTTGCCTCGCTAACAACGCAAGCTGAAGCTTGCACTCCGAATGTGGAAGTTATTTCGTCCCCGATCCTTACAAGAACTTATGACTGATGAGTACGTTTTAAAAATATTTTTTTCAAACTTGACCTTAATTATAAGACTGATTATTGACTTTTGAATATTTTCGTCTTATTTTTTTGAAATATATTTATATATGTGATATGAACAATATATCCTGTCATCCTTCATAAGTCAGTTTACACGTTTACCAGTCATTTAAGCTTCAGGTGCCTATGATGAATCGTAACGCATTCTTTCAGATTACGAGATCGTGCTGTGCAAACTGAAAGTCTGTTGAAATTGTTACGCTGCCTCATTGCGAAAAAAATGTAAACTATTTTTAGCCCTACAAAAAGGATGCCTATACCCTTTGTTTAATTATGAATTTAGCGGTTCGATATTGCCATGCATGCGATTTTTTGGATATTCAAACGATTCGCCATAAAAATCCACAAAGACAATCTTCATAAAGTAGGTGTTATGATTTTTATGCTGGTTTTTCTGGCCAGTATACTGTTCTGGCATTTTGAAGAGCGAACTGACTTTTTAGATGCGGTGTGGTGGTCTCTCGTTACAGTGACAACAGTGGGCTATGGTGATATTTCACCGGCAACTTTGGGCGGTCGTATTGTCGGTGTCTTTCTCATGGTTACAGGGATCGGATTATTAGGCATCCTTACCGCTACAATTGCCAGTCTTTTTATCGAAGATCAGTTACTGGAGAATAAAGGCATGAAATCTGCAACAGTCAGCGGACAATTTGTTATTTGTGGTTGGAATTACACCGGTTTTGATATTATCGCCGAACTGCGTGC
>JAOZRY010001179.1 GCA_029939965.1 Bacteroidales bacterium
GAAAATCCTGTATTTGTATCAAGATATGAACAACAATCACAACAAAGCTGGCGCATTAAAGTCAAATACAATTATGTATATCTTGCCGATGCTTACGGAGGTATTGAAGTAATTGATGTTTCCGATCCTTATACACCCGTTACGGTTGCATATCAGGAATTGATGGATGTAGCCTACAACCTCGATGTAGCCAATGGTTATGTTTATGCGGCTTGCTATATATTGGGAGGAGTTCAGGCAGTTAATGTAGCCGATCCCGAAAACCCATCTGTAGCCGGATATTATTATCGAAGCGGGTTGTTTGCACTAAACGTTACCGCCAATGATCACGATATATATATTGCCGATGGATCATCAGGATTCCAGATTTACAACCACGATGTAATTTTTACGGGTTTAGAGGAGGATATGACTATAGCCGATGAAATCAAAACCTATCCAAATCCTTCAACCGGCATCATTAATTTGGAAGTGGAAACTGCCACAGAGGTTGTGGTTTTCGATCAATCGGGCAGACTTATAAATAGAGAGTCGCTAAACAATAGCCCCAACCAGCTTGATCTTTCTGACTTGCCCAATGGAATATACTTTCTGAAAATAAAAATGGCCGATGGAATTAAAATACAACAAGTTGTGATTTTTAGATAAGTTTTCGATGGACTTCTAAGCGGAATAAATCTCTTAGAAGCCATACTATCAGGGTGGTATAAACAGTAAAGCAGGATAGATTACTAAATAAAAATCCTATGAAACTGTTACAAATAAATGGGTGGAACAAAAATAACCATTAGCACAGGTGAAAAGAAAAAAGAAAAAAAGTTCTTTTTTTACATATTTGAATACATTATTAAAATAACTTTGCCCCCAAAATAAGTTGCAATTGCAACTTGAATATGAAATTTTTTTTAATTCAAATTTAATACTAAAACGTATGAAAAGATTTACTTTATTAATGTTAATTATTGCGATGACAGCAATGGTATCGAAAGCACAATTTACAAAAGACATAGAGGGCCTGATTGGCTTCTATGATTTTGC
>JAOZRY010000449.1 GCA_029939965.1 Bacteroidales bacterium
CTATTTGAGACTTTTTTCAAGGAAGTTAAAGAGCAAATGAACAAGTTTAAACGGTTAAGTTATTTGGGAACAATCCCTTAATCGCGCTGCATATTTCTCTGTAGGTTTACAACTTTCTTAAAAAACTGTTAATATTTAACCTTCAAATATTTAATTAGTTAGATTTGCCCGAATTTTAATTAAAACTATTCTAAATTATGCAAAAACTCGTTTACCTGCTTTTACTTATTTTTCTGGCACAGGTTACGGCTTTTTCCCAAACAGCTATTATTGATGAGGATTTTTTTGATCCGTTGAGCGATTGGGAAATGGAAGGAAACTGGATGCAAGAGGAAGGCTATTTAATGCTTTATTACTACCCAATTGTTGAGGATTATGATTACTCAACATACACCCCCGAATTTGAAGTCCCGGTTAACGGAGGCGATGTTATTATTAATTGTTTTATTGATGTTTATCAGGCCAACACAACTGATGAAGTTTGTGAGGTATCTGTAATGTACGGCGAACAGGAAGAAATTCTGTGGAGCCACAACCTTACCGAAGGTGCCTGGGGCGAGATTGCCGGAACCGATATTACTCTTCCAATGGATGACTTTATTGGAGAAACCGTTAAAATTCGCATGAGATCGTATGGATCTTCAACAAGTGCATTGTGGGGATGGTTTGTGTTCAATGTTAATTTTACAACATGGTTCGAACATGAGTTATGTGCCATGGAGCTTTCAGGGCCAACAAATCTTGATATTATGGAAGAAGGATTGTGGCAGGTTAAGATTAAAAATCAGGGTCTCAACACCGAATCTGATTTCAATGTAAATTTGTTTAGCCAAAAAGACAACCAAAGTATTGCCTATGGAAGCTTTGATGGTGATCTTAATTCAGGAGAAACAGGTTATGTTGACATTGTGTGGGCAACCGAAAACGTTCACAATACCGTTTTGTATGCTAAAATTGATTCGCCAATGGATCAATTTGAAAATAATGATTATTCCAACGGACGATTTCTAAGGATCGAATCCGATGCGGAATACAACATCCTTTTTTGGGATAACGACAATGGCATTGAATCGGTGGAGCAACCCGAAACAGGTATATTGCAAGAGCCTCATGCAGGTTTACTTAAAGCTTTTCAGGTTTCGGGTATTAATATGGAATTTGTTAATTCGCTACCTGATAACCTTGAGGAATACGACATCGTAGTAACTACGATGGGGTGTTACTGCCTTAGCTGAGGCCAGACGCCCCCTGGTACTGTAAATGCAACAGACCAGGCAAAACTCATCGATTATCTCGAAAATTATAATGGTAATCTTTATATCGAAAGTGTGAATCTTGGAATTGATCATTATGGCTCTGAATTATTAGTAACGTTAGGTGTTAAATTTGTTGATGATGGTGTTGATGATAATGTGAGAGACATTGTTGCTCAAAGCGACAGCCTGCTTTCCGATGTTAATTTTGATTATGCCGGAGGCTCCTCCCCACGTTTCAGCATTGATAGACTTGCTACCACCGACAGTGAAATTCTATACCAATCATCCGGCGATGAAGAAGGAAGAATTTTTATTAAAGATACTGGTGATACTTTTAAAGCTATATCTTCTTCGGTAGTGTTTGGAGCTTTGCGCGATGGCGATAGCTTAAGCATGAAACCATATCTGCTTGCCGAGATAATTGATTATTTGCTGGGTTATACAACCATCACCGACATAAGGGAAGTATTTGGACATTTTGCCCGCCATGAAGCAAAAGCTTATCCAAATCCGGCTTCGGATTACACAAATATTTCATTTAAACTCTCAGAAAATACTGATGTAACCCTTGCCATTTATGATGAAATGGGAAGACTAATTGACCTGATTAATAAAGTTAATTTATCGGCAGGTGAACAAACCATTAGCTGGAACACAAGAGATTTGAATGGCCGGAAGGTTGATAATGGATTATATTTTTACACAATCAAAATAAGTGATGAAATCATTTCGGGAAAATTATTAATTCAGAAATAAATTCGTTACTCACAAAACAGAAAAAGAGTTTCATTTTATAATGAAGCTCTTTTTTTTATTCCAAAATTACAAGCTAAAATCCCCTTTGCCTTCTAACCTCAAATATGGTGATAGCAGCTGATGTGGATACATTAAGCGAATCGGCTACACCACTCATCGGAATAATTATGTTTTGTGCAGAAGCCTCCAGCCATTTTTCGGTGAGCCCTGTAGCTTCGGTACCCATTACAATAGCAGTAGGTTTTGTAAAGTCGATGGTATGATATGGGACAGAAGCAGTAAGTGCCGTACAGTAAATATTTATTCCCTTGGCTTTAAGCATTTCAATAACTTCCTCAGACGAAGCACTTGCAACAGGAACGGTAAACAAACAGCCAATCGAAGAGCGAATTACATTTGGGTTGTAAAGGTCGGTTTGGGCATCGCAAACAATTAGTGCATCGGCATTGGCGGCATCGGCTGTGCGGAGTACAGCCCCAAGGTTGCCCGGCTTTTCTACCGATTCTAAAACAATAATTAAGGGTGAAGAATTTATTTGAATGTTTTTCAGGTCGTGATTTTGTTGTTTGGCTACCACCACCACCCCACCAGTATTCTCCCTGTAGGTCATCTTACTGAAAAGAGATTTTGAGACCGTAAATACCTCAACGGAGAGCGAAAGGATTTTTTGTAGTTCATCAGCAGAAATCATCTCTTTGCACCAAAAGACAGTGGAAAAATGATAACCGGCCTGCGATGCTTTTTCTATTTCCTTCAAACCTTCTATAACAAAGAGTCTTTGTGAGCTCCTTTCACGCGATTTTTGAAGTAGAATAAAATTTCTGATTTTAGGATTCCGGTGGCTAATTAAGTGCTCTTTTATCCTTATTTTACTTTCTTCTTCCATAATTCTCAGATTAGTATTATCGGCAGATTATTAAATCAGAGTTCTGCATTTTGAACAAATCTATCATCACAGGTAGCGAAGCTACCAGGTTGGTAAGCTGCTTTTGCTTTATCATTACCTCGTAACAAAATGGGGGTTGGCTGATCAAGTATTTGCCTTGCTCCAAACACTTCTTTTAAAACTTCAATCCATTCAGATTGATTAAATGCTTTGGGGAATATTTTAAGTAAACGTGATTTATCCACTATAATGGTCGATTTGTAGTAATATCCAATTGATTAAGAATTTGCTCTTTTGTAGGCAGATACAATATCTTGATGAGTCAATTTTTGAGTTTTAATTTCAATTACTACAAAACATTTTAATAATCTGTTGTAAAAAACCAAATCCACAAAAAAATTATCGTCTTCAATCTGAATTCTTTTTTGACGAGCAACAAATGAGAAGCCATTACCCAGTTCTAATAAAAATGATTGAATATTTGTAATTATAGCGGTGGCAATATGCTACGTAATTTTTGTATTGCGTCTGCGGCAAAAATTATGGAGTACATTGTGTGTTACCATTTGTTATTCTTTTAATTCGTTAATTTCTTTTTCTGTCAATCCTGTAATTTTTGAAATCATTTCTATTGGATAACCTTCCCTTAAACCAGTTCTTGCAGTCTCTTTTTTCTCTTCAATCTTTCCTTCAATCTTTCCTTCAATCTTTCCTTCTTCCCGAGCAGTATCAACTGAATTCTTAATGTCCCTATA
>JAOZRY010000450.1 GCA_029939965.1 Bacteroidales bacterium
ATTTATGATTTATTATTGAAACCGCAAGCGGGAAATAAACATCGTTAACATGTTAGCGTTAGTGGCTTTTTAAGAGCCTATCTTAATCAAATAGTTATTTTTGCAGCCAAATTCAAATACTCTTTATGATAGAAAAATCAATCAGGCAATCAATCGAAGTAAAACAAAAGATTTTGAAAAATAAAACTTTGTTGAAGACTTTGCAGGATGTTGCCGATAAAATAATCACCACATTTGGGCACGACGGAAAGGTACTCTTATGTGGAAATGGTGGCAGTGCAGCCGATGCACAGCATATTGCCGCCGAATTTACAGGAAGGTTTTATTACGACCGGCCGCCACTATTTGCCGAAGCACTACATGTAAACACATCTTATCTTACCGCAGTAGCCAACGATTATTCATACAACGAAATTTATTCGCGTCTGATTAAAGCAAAAGGCCGTAAGGGCGATGTGCTGATGGCCTTCTCCACTTCGGGCAATTCTGATAATATTCTCAAAGCCATCCAAACAGCCAATAATACCGGAATGATAACCGTAGGATTTACCGGCGACAGTGGAGGAAAAATGAAAGATATATGCACCTTTCTATTAAACACACCAAGCAACGATACACCACGAATACAGGAAGCGCATATACTTTTAGGTCATGTTATTTGCGAAATTGTTGAATCAAAACTTTTTCCAAAATGATAAAAGAAGCAATAATATTAGCTGGTGGCTTCGGAACCCGATTGAGTAGTGTAGTAAAAGATATCCCAAAGTCGATGGCATCAATAAACGGAAAACCTTTTCTTGACTATCAGCTCGATTACTTAGATGTTTTTGGTATTGATCGAGTAATTCTTTCGGTTGGATATCTGCACGATCAAATCATAAATCACTACGGAAATCAATACAACAATATCAAGATAGATTATGCCATCGAGAAAGAACCGCTGGGTACGGGTGGCGGATTAAAATTGGCTATGAAAATGGTTTCAGGGCCATTGGCTTTCGCATTAAATGGCGATACCTTTTATCACATCGACTATATTAAACTTCTCGACATTCACCGGTCTAAAGAATCGAAATTGAGCATTGTACTTCGCGAGGTTGAAGATGTAAAAAGGTATGGAAGTATTGAACGCGACGAAAACCGGAGGATAACAGATTTCCGCGAAAAAAACCAGAAATCGGGCAAAGGATTCATTAACGGAGGTGTGTATATTATTAATAAACGGTTTTTCGATAATCAGAATTTGCCAGACAAATTTTCGCTCGAAAAAGATTTTTTTGAAAAGGTATATAAAACCGAAAAGATTTATGGGATTCTTTGCCGACAATATTTTATAGATATTGGAATACCTGAAGATTATAATAAAGCACAGGATGACTTTAAAGACTTTGAATATTTCTAAAGACTGGACACTATTTTTGGACAGAGATGGTGTGATAAATCAACGGTTTGTTGATAATTATGTAGCAACGGTAGAGGATTTCCACTTTATAGACGGCGTTACAGAAGCAATAAAACATTTTACAACTTCTTTTGGGAGATTACTGGTGGTAACAAACCAGCAGGGAATCGACAAAGGTTTGATGACAGATGATGATTTGGCGAAAGTTCACAATTATATGCTTGCGGAAATCGAAAAAGCTAATGGCCGGGTAAGCAAAGTTTACTATTGCGCCGGGCTTGCCAAACACAGACCTTTCAGGCGCAAACCACAGGTAGGAATGGGATTACATGCAAAAGCTGATTATCCCGAAATAAATTTCAAAAAATCTGTTATGGCTGGCGATTCAAAAACTGATATGGAATTTGGGAAAAGGCTTAAAATGAAAACTGTTTTAATTGGCCCGGACAATAAAATTGCCCGCGAGCACCCCGGATTAGTGGATTTTTGGTTTCCTTCGCTTATTGAGATGGCAAAACAAATTGAAAAATAATTTAGGATAACCAACTATTCAAACTGATTTCCCCAATGTCATCCTCGTTAATTCTATATAGTTTCTTCGCCTACACGGCATTGCTTTTTATCATCAGTTTTATCACTACCCGAAAGTCGGATAACGAATCTTTCTTTTTGGGTAACAGAAAATCGCCGTGGTTTGTCGTAGCCTATGGTATGATTGGAGCATCACTGTCGGGGGTAACTTTTATATCAGTACCCGGTTGGGTCGAAAACGCAGGTTTCTCGTACATGATGGTAGTTTTTGGCTATTTGCTCGGATACCTCGTAATTGCAAAAATCTTACTCCCGCTTTATTACCGCTTACAACTTACCTCCATTTACACCTATCTTCTCGATCGTTTTGGGTTTTACTCCTACAAAACCGGTGCTTTTTATTTCTTGCTATCACGTGTTATCGGTGCATCTTTCAGGATGTTTTTGGTGATTAACATTTTACACATATTTGTTTTTAACAAAATGGGAATACCATTCTGGCTTACGGTAATTGCATTCATGATGCTGATAAACCTTTACACTTTTCGGGGAGGTATAAAAACCATTGTTTGGACAGATATGCTGCAAACAACATTTATGCTTACAGCGGTTGCACTTACCATTATTATTATGAAAGATTATATGGGATTAACATTGGGAACCCTTATAAACAAAGTGGTAGAAAGCGACTACTCAAAAATTATTTTCACCGATTGGCAGGATAAGCGATTTTTTGTAAAAGAATTTTTTGCAGGGGCTTTTATTGCCATTGTAATGACAGGCCTTGATCAGGATATGATGCAAAAAAACCTGAGTTGCCGAAATTTAAAAGATGCACAAAAAAACATACTTACTTTAAGTTGGATACTTGTTCCGGTAAATCTCATATTTTTGAGTATGGGAGCAGCACTAATGATTTTTGCACAGCAAAAAGGAATTGTAATTTCAGGAACATCCGACACGCTTTTTCCTGAAATCGCACTCGGGCATCTGGGCAGTGTGGCAGGTATCGTTTTTATTATCGGTTTAATTTCTGCTGCATATTCAAGTGCCGACAGTGCACTTACAGCACTTACCACTTCCTTTATTGTCGATATTATTGGCATTAACCGAAACAGTAATTTAAACGAAAATAAGAAAAAGAAAATCCGCTATCATTCACACTTTTTCATAGCCATTGTATTAATTTTTGTCATTATCATATTCAAATCCATCAACAATACCGCTGTTATCTCCGAGTTGTTTACTGCTGCCGGATATACCTATGGGCCATTGTTGGGGCTATATGCCTTTGGCCTTTTCAATCAAAAAAAAGTTTACGACAAATGGGTACCACTCATTGCTATTCTATCACCAATTATTTGCTACTTACTAAGCCGGTTTTCTGTCCAACTTTTGTGGGGTTACAAGTTTGGTTTCGAAATTTTAATCCTCAATGGAATTTTTATGTTTTTAGGTTTACTTGCCATTTCTAAAAGGAATAAAATAGTTTCAGAGTTGTAAATCAAAACCAAAAATGAAACTCTAATCTCTATCATCTAATCTCTATCATCTACCATCTATCATATCTACCATCTAATCTCTATCCTCTAACATCTACCTTCTAACATCTAACCTCTAACATCTAACCTCTATCTTCTAACATCTATCTTCTAACATCTAATATTGAAGTTTTTTTTGGGCGGCTACGGGCTTTCCGTTTGTAGTTGCCTTGTGCC
>JAOZRY010000451.1 GCA_029939965.1 Bacteroidales bacterium
TAGTATCATCCGATTCCAGTTTCCCTGCAAGTTCAGGCCAATCAGAGTATGTAACATTTACTCCATATTTCTTTGCAACCATCTTAGCAACATCAAGCAAATGCAAATTTTCACCTCCAATATTATAAATTTCATTTTTAGTAATTTCAGTTTGGATAGAGTTAATTATGATGGCTGATATATCCGAAATATGCGTAAAAGTCCTCCCGATTTTGCCATCACCGTAAAGGGTAATATTTTCTTTGTTTTTTGCTTTGCTAATAAAAAACCCAAGAGTACCATAAGAAAACTGATCATCGAATAAATTCCCGTATGGTACACAAATTCGAAATATAGTAAAATCAATTCCATAAGCATTTTTATACATCCACAATATATTTTCGGCATTGAGCTTATTGGCAGCATAAATGGTTTTTGCCTCCTTGGCATCATCTTCTTTTAGCAAATAATTTTTCACACCTTTATATACCAGCCGGGTAGAAGGAAAAACAATCCTGGCTTTACTTTCGGTTTTACGCATCCAGGTTAGCAAATTGAGCAACCCAATCTCATTAACTTTTACAAAACTGGTATATTTATCAAAACCATTGGCGGTTCCTGTAAGACCCGCAAAAAGGAAAATGAAATCCACGTCAGGATTGAGATTTAAAAACCCTTTTTCATTGGTAATATCTAATTGTTGATAATTTGAAATGCCATGACCAGCTTGGGGATGAATATCGAAATTGGCATTGTTAAAATTCTCTTTATCGAGAAACAAAGCAAGGTGTTTTCCAAGATATCCGTTGCTACCAATAAGAATTGATTTTTTTTGCATCAGAATTATTTTTCCGGATAGTTTAACTTTTTACCCACAATGTAGGTGGGTCTGTTTTTTACACTCTCAAAAATCCTTCCCACATATATTCCTACCATCCCAAGTATGGTAATAATAAGCCCGGAAAGAAACCAAAATGAAAGAAAAGTACTGGTCCATCCGGAAACCTCAAAACCCACCATAAAATACCTGATAACTAAAACTACAGCAAGAATTGCAGAAAGAACAGAAATTAAAATCCCAAGCTTAACGGTTAATCGAAGGGGTTTATCAGAAAATGAGATGATAGTATCGAATGCAAGGTTTAGTCGTTTTTTAAAATTGTAGGATGATTTATTTCCGTCAGTACGTTCAGCATGTTCAATTTCAAGTTTGGTTAATCTAAACCCAACCCAATGGATCATGGTTGGATAATAGCGGTAATAGTCGTGCATACCTTTTAATGCATCAACAACTTTTCGGTGATAGATAGCAAAATTTGCTATAGCAGCATCCTGATGTGTATTAGTAAGATAACTGAGCGTAGAGTAGAAAATCCGGGAGTAAAACTTTTTAAGAAAATCATCCTGTCGGTTTTTTCGACTTGCCAAAACAATCTCATAACCCTCTTGTGCTTTTTTATACAGATTGATAATCTCTTCGGGGCGATCCTGCAAATCGCAATCGAGCATTACCACCCATTCGCCCTGCGAATAGTCCAAACCGCAATTGATGGCATATTGCTGACCAAAATTTCTGGAGTGTTGCAGGCCTTTTACTTCCGGGTATTTATTACAAATGTCAATAATTTTATTCCACGAATCATCCGGGCCACAATCTTCCACAAGAATGATCTCAAAATTATCGGTGATTTGCTTTACAGATTTTCTAATCCTGTCAACCAATTCATCGAGTAATGATGCAGCACCATAAACCGGACTGATTATTGAAATATGTGGCTTTTTTTTCATGTACAAAAATTATGATTATTTGGCAGATAGCTTTCTAATATCATCAAGAGCTTTGCTTTGTGCAAGTACCTGCCTGTAATGATTTTCGGTATCAAGTTGAATTATTGCCCGCCGGAATTCTTTAATGGAACCCACAAAATGGTTGTCCGGCTTCATCTTATACTCCTTCCTGTTGTTTTGTTTTTCCACAATCACCGTTGGACTATAGTCTGGTTTTGGGGTGAAAGCCCTATCTACAATTATTTTCCCTTTGCTTCCCCATATTTCATAATTAGCCTGATAATAATTATCAAATCCAAACCCAATCTGGGCACTAATTCCGCTACCATTATCCAAAAATGCGCCACCATAAATATTGGTTCCGGTTTCCGGGTCGTACTTTAGGTTGGCCGCTTTTACACAGTAATCATCACCCAAAATAAACTGAACAGCGCGAACTGTGTATCCGGCAGCATCAAGCAATGCACCACCACCAATTTTGTCATCATATCTAAAATTACCTTTGGCAAGTGGTGGAAAGCCAAAGTTAGCTCTAAATACCCGTATCTCCCCAATTTCTCCCTTTCCAATCAAATCAAAAACAAACTTATGCTGACTATGATACTGGAACATAAAATCTTCCATCACAACCAGATTTTTCGATCGAGCCAAATCAATCATTTCTCTTGCTGAATTGTAATCGTAGGCAATAGATTTTTCGGCAAGCACATGCTTACCGGCTTGTAAGGTTTTTATAATCCACTCATAGTGGAGGCCTGTTGGCAGTGGCATATATACTGCATCAATATCATCCCGATTAAGTAATTTCTGGTAACCCACCACAGCATCACAATCAAACTTAACGGCTAATTGATTTGCTTTTTCCACTGTACGACTTGCCACCGCCACCAGACTCCAACCATCAACCTCTTTGATGGCCGGAATCATTGATCGTTCGGCAATTGCAGCACATCCCATAATGCCAATATTCAAATTTTTCATCGGTGTTTTGGTTTAGCTCCTATCGAAAATGTTATATTTTACAATACTGAAAAGTGCTCTGAAACCATCCTTCCAGTTTATTTTTTTACCCTCACCATAAGTTCTGCCATAATAAGAGATGCCAATTTCATAAATTCGTAATCCAGGAATACGTGAAATTTTTGCGGTTACCTCCGGCTCAAAGCCAAAGCGCTTTTCTTTGAGTTTCAAATTCTTGATAATATCGGCTCTGAAAAGCTTATAGCAAGTTTCCATGTCGGTAAGGTTGAGATTGGTAAACATATTCGACATGTTAGTTAGTATTTTATTGCCTATGCTATGCCAGTAAAACAAAACCCTGTGAGGATTCCCACCACTGAATCTGGACCCATAAACAACATCAGCATTGTTTTCAACTATTGGTTTTAGCAAATCGTTAAATTCCCGTGGATCATATTCGAGGTCTGCATCCTGTATAACAATATAATCTCCGGATGCTTCTTGAATACCCCGATGTAAGGCAGCTCCTTTTCCGGTGTTTATACTTTGATGAAACATTTTAACATCAATCTGTGGATTGTCGGCCATAAACTCCTGTACAATCTCAACAGAGTTATCATACGAACAGTCGTTTACAAGGATAACTTCCGGCTGAATATCGTTTAATAGCTTAACGCTAACAATCCGATTGAGAATAATTAAAATCGTTTTTTCCTCGTTAAAGAGAGGAATTACAACAGAAAGTTTCCCCATTATCATTACTAATGAAATCGTTATTATTTAGGTTCTACTGCGAAATTAAGTGGAACATACAAAAATGCTTCAATGATTTAATGATTCAATGCTAAAATGATTCAATGCTAAAATGATTCAATGATTCAATGCTAAAATGATTCAATGCTAAAATGCTTCAATG
>JAOZRY010000452.1 GCA_029939965.1 Bacteroidales bacterium
GTGAATAGCCCTGTTTAGCCTGTCCCGATTTTTCTTCGGGAAAGTGCAGGGAAAATAACAGGAAATGAATATAGAACCCTGAAAGGGTTCAACTTTCCATTACTTAGTGCTTATCACCTGTCTCGTCTTACCTAATGCGATATTGTAAAAAAAATAAATTTTCAACTCGTTGAATTTGTGTAATTTGTGAAGTCCAAATTAAAAGCCATTAATACACTGGTGTTACACCCATATTATAAAACAAGAATGAATAAATATCAGCATATTCTTCAATAATTTTTGCAGTTGGCTTTCCGGCACCGTGGCCTGCTTTTGTTTCAATTCTTATCAAAACAGGATTTACACATGCCTGCTTATCCTGCAACTCAGCAATAAATTTAAACGAGTGCGCCGGAACTACACGGTCGTCGTGATCGGCAGTAGTAACCATGGTTGCCGGATAGCACACACCCTCTTTTACATTGTGCAGGGGCGAATATTTTATCAGGTAATCAAAATCTTCTTGCTTATCGCTGGTACCATAATCGGTGGCCCATGCCCAGCCAATTGTAAACAGATGATACCGCAACATATCTAAAACACCCACTGCAGGAAAAGCAACCTTCACAAGATCGGGGCGTTGAGTAATTACGGCACCAACCAAAAGCCCTCCATTAGATCCACCCTGTATGGCTAAATAATCGGATGAAGTGTATTTATTGTCGATAAGATATTCGGCGGCAGCAACAAAATCGTCAAATACATTTTGCTTTTGCCCCAGAGTTCCGGCCAGGTGCCATGCCTCACCATATTCGCCACCACCACGTATATTGGGCATTGCAAATACTCCTCCCTGTTCTAACAAAATAAGCCTTGTGGTACTAAAACCAGGAGTGAGACTAATATTAAATCCGCCATATCCATAAAGTAATGTTGGATTTTTGCCATTCAATTCCAAACCTTTTTTGTGAACAATAAACATGGGAACTTTTGTACCATCTTTACTTTTATAAAACACCTGCTTAGTTTCATATTTTGAGGCATCAAAATCAATCTGTGGCCGGCGGTATATTTCCGATTTGTTTTTTTCTACATCATATTTATAAATTGTACTTGGAAAGGTGAAAGAGGTGAATCCATAAAAAGCAATATTTTCATCCTTCTCACCATTAAACCCCGACATAGTACCAATTCCGGGCAGATTAAGATCGGCAATTTTGTTCCCCTTCATATCATAAATAAATGCCTGGCTATATGCATCTTTCATGTATTCGGCTACAATTTTACCACCAACCAACGAAATACCTTCGAGTACTTCCTCTTTTTCGGGCAATAAAACTTTCCAGTATTTCTTATCCAATTTTTTCGGATCAACTTCAAACAACTGATATTTAGGTGCCTCCCAATTAGTTAAAACCAATAGTTTTTCGTTAAAATAATCCACAAC
Organism: Bacteroidales bacterium; assembly: GCA_029939965.1. Classification (GTDB taxonomy): domain Bacteria; phylum Bacteroidota; class Bacteroidia; order Bacteroidales; family 4484-276; genus SABY01. The sequence continues at coordinate 1,427 of JAOZRY010000452.1, forward strand.
AGTATAATCGTTATCAAAACCATCTATCAGGGTTTGGAATTGTGCATTTTTTTTGGTCAGGTTTTTTACATAAAGTGAGTTGCCGGTTGTGCTTTCGGTTTCATTAATAATCAGGAACTCCTCGTTTTCGGTTACACTGGCATAATAATTCCTCAAAGGGTATTTCTTGTTTTCAAATACAAGTTTATCATTACTTTGATCCTGGCCAACCCGGTGATAATAAACCTTATGATATTCGTTCTTACCCGAAAATTCGCTACCTGTGGGTGCATCGTAGCGGCTATAATAAAAACCATTTCCCTCCCACGAGATGCCCGAAAATTTAATCCACATCAGGTGATCGTTGAGCATTTTTCGCGAATCAATTTCCATTACAAATATTTCGTTCCAATCAGAGCCACCACGGGCAATACCATAAGCCAGATATTTACCATCTTTAGAAACATTGTAGCTCGCCAAAGCTACAGTTCCGTCATCAGAAAGTTTGTTGGGGTCTAACAAAACCTTTGGTTCGGCATCCAGATTTTCCTGAATATAAAGTACACTTTGGTTTTGCATACCATCATTCTTGAAAAAGAAATATCGTTCTCCTTTTTTAAAAGTAACACTAAATTTGGGGTAATCCCAAATTTTGGTAAGTCTCTCTTTAATCTCATTTCTGAATGGAATCTTATTGAGAAAACCAAACGTTACTTTATTCTGTGTTTTAACCCACGCTTCGGTTTCGGCCGAGGTATCGTTCTCTAACCAGCGGAAGGGATCGGCAATTTGAGTTCCATGATAGTTGTCGGTTAGCTCACCTTTTTTACTTTCAGGATAGCTAACCCGCTCCTGTTCAACACAACTTTGCATCGTCATAATTCCTGCGATAATCAGTAAATAAAAATAATTCTTCATCTTGTAGTTTTTATGGTATTCGTTAAATAGTTTAATATTGCAAACCGCAAAAGTAACGAATCAGTATTTTATTATCACAAAAAACAAATTTGAAATGAGTAAGAAAATTAAAATTAGTAAAGTATTCAGAATTGATGTAGCACCCGAAGGAGACTTTAATGATTTTCGTGATAAGGGTCGGGTAAACTACAACAAAACTATTTATGACGAAAATGGCAGTATTGCCGAAGAGTTTAAATTTGATGACTTTGGCAATTTAATTGGAAAGGTTTTGTACAAACACAATAGCAATGGAAATTTAATTGGAGAAGAAACATACAATGATCTGGACGATCTGGAGGAAAAAATATCATTTGAAAGAGATGATAATGGCAACATCCTAAAAAAATTAGTACACTATCTTGATGATACAGTAGATACTTTTAATTATGAATACGATGACAATAAATTGGTTCGTATAGTTTTGCACGATGAGGATGGAGAAATTGAAAGTGACGAAAAGTTTGCTTACGAAGGTGATAATTTAATTAGCCAGGAAAAGATTGAAGAGGGGGAATTAACCCAAAAACAATCGTTCGTTTACGACGAAAACGGAAATGTAACCGAAGCAAACATGTTGACCGATGGAGAGCAGGTAATTCTGGTAAATGAGTTTGATGAAAAGGGAAACCGGACTAAAACCCTGAAATATGATGAAAACGATAAACCCATCGAAAAGGCTCTTATGAAGTATGATGAGCATGGTAATATGATTGAAATTATTGAAGAAGACCCCTACAAAAAAAATACTATTCAAATAGGCTACGATGAAAATGGCAATGCAATAAGCCAGAAAGAATTGAACAGGGCAGGCGAAACAATTAATAAAGTAAACCGTGATTATGATGCAAATGGCAACCTTACCGAAGTAAGAGCTGTAATAATGGGACCCGATCAAAAACCAGAACGGAAATATATTTTGGTTTATGATTATGAGTTTTTTGATTTATAAATGCTGGCTACTTGTTTTTCAACACTTCGTCCGCCTCGATCTCAGCGATTTCTAACACCCACTTCCTGAAACATTGAGTTTTAGTGCAGACACTAAGTATGAGGCTTTTTTGATTTGAGTCCGGCCGAAAAAGTCATCGGATGACTACATTTTGAAAGTAAACCACATTTCCGATCTTGTATATCAATTGTTTAGAAAGTCATCCGATGACTAAATCAGGTCGTTTTGATGGTTTTTGGACATGAATAAATAACTATCAACCGGAGAGTGGTTGCGGCAGGGATTGGAGTGGTAGCTTGCTGAAGTGGCGGCTGATATTTTTGTTG
>JAOZRY010000453.1 GCA_029939965.1 Bacteroidales bacterium
TATGTGATTTTGATTTACAAATGGTTTAATGGTACAATGATTCAATGCTAAAATGGTTTAATGGAATAATGCTAAAATGATTCAATGGTTCAATGATTCAATGTTAAATGGTACAATGATTTAAACCTTTCCATCTTCTTTTCTTATCGCATTGTCTCCTTATCGCATTGTCTCCTTATCGCATTATCGCATTATCTCCTTATCGCATTGTCTCCTTCTCTCCTTATCGCATTTCATCATTATAAGCAAACTTATTAACAGAACAGAAGAATATCCTATTAATCACCTCTCAACATGCATGTAAAACCAAAAAAAAGCCTCGGGCAGCATTTTTTAAAGGACGAAAATATTGCAAAAAAAATTGTTGCCGGTTTATCGAAAAATGATTATGTGTTAGAGATTGGACCCGGAACAGGTGTTCTAACTAAATACTTAATACAAAGCACAGAAAATTTAAAACTTATTGAGATTGATCAAGAGTCGGTTGCTTTTTTGGAATCGACCTATCCTGAAATAAAATCTAAAATAATTAATGCAGATTTTTTACATTTTGATATTTCAAAACTTTTTATGGAGGAGTTTGCCATTATTGGCAATTTCCCTTACAATATTTCGAGCCAGATATTTTTTAAGATCATCGAAAACAGGCATAAGATTCCTGAGGTGGTTGGGATGATACAAAAAGAGGTGGCAGAAAGACTGGCAGCACCACCCGGAAATAAAATATATGGAATTCTCACGGTAATTTTAGGGGCATTTTATGAGATTAAATATTTATTTACGGTAAGCGAAAATGTATTTAATCCTCCTCCAAGGGTAAAATCGGCAGTTGTAAAACTTATTAGAAAAGAGAAATTTACTTTGGATTGTAATGAAAAGTTTTTTATGCGGGTTGTAAAAACAGCATTTAATCAACGGCGAAAAACATTGCGCAACTCATTAAAAAGCATGCTGCCTGTAGGGTTTGATCATACACAACATCACATTTTTACTAAACGCCCCGAACAACTTGGCCTTGATGGGTTTCTCCTGCTTACCAACCTTTTATCAAAATAATCAGGCCGGAATTTCAATTTCTATTCTTTCACAAATTTTCCTCTTAATTTCCCGGCTTCATCGTTAATCACCAAAATATAATTCCCGGTAGGCAATTCAGATACATCAATCTCCATTTTACCCGATAACATCCCGGCATTTCCTTTATGCACAATATTACCATTCATATCATAAATAATATAATCTGAACTCAGGATATTTGGCTGAGTATCTACAAATAATAAATTCGAAACCGGATTCGGATAAATGATCAATTCCTCTTTTTGAGCTAAGAAATCGTGTACATTCACAAAATCGTCCAAACTCAATTTATACATCGACCGGCCATAAGTTGCCGCAACAAGTATTCTGGATTCACTATGAAATGCGAGATCGCAAACAGGCACAATGGGGAGTTCGGCTCCAAGCATACCCCAATTTTCACCAAAGTTCCAACTCACAAACACACCCACATCAGTAGCAATGTAAAGAACCCCCTCAAGTAAAGGATCAACAATTATATCGTTAATTGGCACCTCGGGCAAGTCGCCGGAAATACTTTGCCAGGATTCACCAAAATCAGTAGTTTTAAAAACGTGTGGCAAATATTCATCGTTGCGATATCCTGAAAAGGTTACATAAGCAGTTGGTTCATGGTAAGGGTCAGTGGCAACACGTGTTACCCAACGCTCAGGTAGCACATCCGAAATTTTTGCCCAACTTCCCCCACCCGACTGAGTTACCCACACATTTCCATCATCTGTGCCGGCATAAATCACCTGATCATTTAGCGGCGACACAGCTATGGTAGTTACTGTACCAAATGTCTGATTGTATTGTCCGGATCCGTTTGAGAGATCATCGCTGATCGGCAACCAGCTGGCAGCATGATTTATGGATTTATAAATACGGTTTCCGGCAAAGTAAAGGATTGATGGATCGTTAGGATCAAACACTAACGGCGACATCCAGTTGAACCGATCAGATGAACTTATTCCGTTGGTTGCTGATGAAAATCCATATCCACCATTTGTTGACCTACCCAAACCTCCGTACTGCGATTCAGCATACACATATTGATTATTATTTGGATTTACCAAAACATAAAAACCATCACCTCCATATATCATATCCCAATCATCCAAATTTCCTGTTAGAGTCCGATTTGTACCATTATCTTGTGTTCCACCATAAATTCGTTCGGAATTTGAAAAATCAATTTCGCATGTATAAAACTGAGTTATTGGGAGATTTTCGAGGTGTGTAAATGTACTGCCTCCGTTTTGAGAAATATAAACTCCACCATCATTTCCCAAAACAACAAAATTGTTGTTGGTTGGATGCGAGTTTATTCCATGCTGATCAACATGTACATCCCAACCTGAAATATTTGCCCAGGAGTTTCCGCCATCGCTGGTTTTGTATAAATCGAAGCCAACTCCATAAACAATATCCGGATCAACAGCATCAACACGGATTCGGCCAAACCACCATCCATACGAGATGAATATCCCCGAAAGGACACCATCATTTGTTTGTTGCCAGGTGTTACCACCATTTATGGTTTTATATACTCCATCAAAATACCCTGTTCTATCGGCATATATAGCATATAATATTTCGGGATTTGAGGGCGATAATGTAATACCAATTCTTCCTACATTCGACCCGGAGGGTAAACCATCAACCAACTCTTCCCATGAATCGCCACCATTTACCGACCGATAAATACCACAGGAAGGCCCTCCATAATTTCTTCTGTCGGGACGACGAACCCGCTCCCACATGGCAGCATAAACTATATCAGGGTTATCAGGATTGATTGTGATGTCGATAGCACCGGTCGAATCGTTGAGGTAAAGAACCTGCTCCCAGCTTTGACCACCATTAACAGTTCGAAAAACACCTCGTTGCATATTTTCGGAAAACATCCTACCCATAGCAGCCACATAACAAATATCAGGATTTTGCGGATGTATTGCCAACCTGCCAATGCTACCAGTCTCCTCCAAACCCAATGCTTCCCAGGATTCACCTCCATTTGCTGATTTAAAAATCCCTAAACCTTCATAAGAAACTGAACCACCACCTGCATTAGCCTCTCCGGTACCTACATAAACAATTTCAGGGTTGGAGGGAGCAAGAGCAATGTCGCCAATCGATAAACTTGGTTGATCATCGAACACAGCAATCCAACTACCTCCTCCATCATTAGTTTTAAAAACACCCCCGGATGCGGCTCCAATATAAAAAGATTGGATTTCATCGGCAAGCATAGCTACAGCAGAAACACGCCCTCCAATATTTAATGGCCCGGCAAATTGCCACTCACCGGCATCTTTTTGGTTTTTTAAAACAGCTTTCATTTGCAAAGCCTGTTTCACACTTTTTTTATAAACATCGTGATTTATATCCTGAAACGGAAAAGCCCTCTGAAGAAAGAACCAATCGCCCGGGACTTTCTTAGGTTCGTTTTTTTGATCGTTCTGATTGAGTTTGTAGAGGTAAAAAACAAGAGATATGCTAAGCAGTAAAATAGCAGCAAGTAGTTGAAATTGTTTCATTCCGGTTTATTATATAGTAACAACATATTAAAATATT
>JAOZRY010000040.1 GCA_029939965.1 Bacteroidales bacterium
GCAACTTTTTGTCCGGCAAGGTTGTAGATTGTGTATGTGGATGCACCATTTACCCGATCAACAAAAAGGGTGGTTGTGCATGGATTTGGATAAAGAGGGCTATTTTTAAAAACGATAGATTCCCTTACATCCGTTGGGGAAACACCCGTAACAATTATATCATCAATTTTGCTAATGCCGGTTGTCAGTACTTCATCGCCATTTATATCGAAATTTGAGGTCATTATCCAGCGAATGTAAACAGAGCTTTCGGGATAGTTGGCTTCTTCGGGAATCGGCAGGTCTTCAACAAGTCCGGTTGTCCAGTTGTTGGCAACCGTTATGGCACCTTCCTCAATATCTGTCCAAATCTCCTGTCCGCTCAAACGAAATTGAAGTTTCCAGTCGCGGGGGCCGGGCATATCTCCTCCTGCCCTTTGTTTTGACGAAACCATAAAATTGCGATAACGGGCAGCCTTAAATTTTATCGACCAGAACTTGTTTTCCGCTCCATTGTCCCAGTTTTCGGCAGTAGCAGCAAAATCATTTTCGCCGGTTCCATTGGTAAAAGTTATCGCATCTTCGCCACCGGCTACATCTTCTTTTCGTATGTCGAACTCCATATTTTGCTCTGTTCCGAGATTTGCATTCAAATCTTCTTCAACACCATTCGGAAAAGTCCAGCCAATAATTGTATCCTGGCCAAAGGCAAAAATGGCCATGCTAACAAATAAAATTGTAAAAATCTGTTTTCTCATTTTTGATTAAATTAGAATTATTAATATTTAGTTTATTGATGGTTTCTATTAATTTACGGATGATATCCTAATCTGGACAAGCCGGAAAAGAGATTGATTATAGATCGAATGAGATTGGTTTTCAATCCTTTTCAATCTTTCCCGATCTTTTTCAAGTCATGTAATATCTTATCAAAAACAATAAGATATTATATCTGTATCTTCATTTCAAATTCGATTATACCTGTTGCAAAATGATCGGACTGTGTTACCCTGATCAATCCTTTTTTACCCTGGTTGGTCATAAATGGGATGATGATTCCGGCGTTGGCCCATTTATATTTGCGTTTGCCCCACACATCATCATAAGAAACAATGAGCAGACTATCGTTTTGGGCAGCATCGAAAGCCTGGTTGGTTACGAAGTTTTCGGCCCTGATATCATACTTGGTGAAATTGAGCATTTCCCAATCGGCCAGCGATGGATAAAATTCAAAAGCTCCATCATCGGTTTCGCCCGGCGATGAAAATGTAGGTGAAGGTTTAAGCACGCCATTTTCCTCCGTCATCTTAAAATAAACCAAAATATCAACCAACTCCTGGTTCATAACGGCAGTATCCAGCATCCAAACATTTGCTGACGATGGCGCAAAAAAATGCCCGATCTGCGTGTTTTCATTCATTCCCATCACCACAGATGTGTAATGGTTAATGCCGCCAAAGGTTGAGTTTGGGTCTTTATAAATAATTATTGATGTGCTGGCATTCAGCCGGTTTTTGTCCATAACCGTAAAAACCCATTCAGCAGTATCTTCTACACCCTGAAAAAATGTTTTGTTTACAGAAAAATTTGCAGAATTTAATCCGGTGTCGAGCACAGTTCGGGTTTGCCCCGACGATAAAATCCTGATGGTGAAGTTGGTGATATTAGCACCATTTCCAAGTGCTTCGATTCCAAACTTTAATGGATTTCCAATTTCTACAACAGAGCCATCGGTGGTGTAATTTTCGTTGGTTAAAAGCACAATCCCGGGACGTTCCCGATCTTCATCTTTTTCGCACGAAGCGAATAAAACGATTGTTATTCCCAGCAAACCCATCATAATGTGTGTGAGTGATAATTGTTGAATTGAATTTTTCATGTATTATGTTTATAGTTTTGTTATCGAAGTTCTGGTTGAATTGCTGCGAAAAACCTAACACCACTCCAAGACCGGCATCCTCTATCGTTGCCGCCATTTGCCGTGCATGATAACCTGTGCCCCTTGTTTCTTTGGTATCTGTATCATCTATACTTATCAAATATTTCATGTTTGAATTTTGTGCAAAATTAATTCAAATTCCAATCCTGAAATTTGATAGTTGAAATAATTTTGGAATAATAATAAGACTGGTAGAAAATCCCTATCTTTGATTTCTTTTTTTATTAAGGATTTTTTGACCGATATGTTAGCAAAAAAGAAAATAAAAGCTGAAATTATTAATTCGCACAATAACAGCTCAAGTTATAACAATAGTATAAGTATTGTTTTTCTATTATTTCAATTAATTGTTTTGGGTAGTATCCTATCAACAACCAACATGGATATTTTTCTTTCAGCAAAGCCATTTTCAAAAATTAGTATAAATGGATTTGATGTGGATGTTGCATTTAAGGTGATTTATATAATTATACCTTTTATTTTATTATTATTTCATTACTTCATTTTATTCAATTTTGAACTTCATTATACAAAATTTAAGAATAAAGTTGGTTCTAAGTTTTGTCATCCTTTTTTACTAAATATATTTTTGTTTAAAAAAGACAGAGGTTACAACAAAAAGTTTTTTAGTATTCTTGTTTACTTATTATTTTTTTTGATGCCTTTATTACTTTTTCTATTGATTTTAATTAAAATATCAAAATACCAATCGAATTTAATATTTATATTCCACTTTCTGTTTTTTATTATTGATTTTATTATTGTTGTAAAGCATTTCAACAAACTCAGAAAACCATTTAGCTTTATAGGTTTTTTATCAAAGTTTCATTTTGTGCTTTTATTATTAGCCGTATTTCATTTAGTTCTCTATTGTTTTATATTATCTGAAATATTACCTACAAAGTTTATCCAAAATAGATTTTATTCAAATATTTTACCAATTCTAATAATAGAAAACGAAATTATTAGCGGGGAATCACCATTAGAAAAACTAATTGCTGATGGTAGTTTGCTTTATTCTTCCGGTCATTTAAATCTTAAAAATCGGAATTTTAAGTATGCACAATTTAGCAATCTTTCTTTTAATAAAATTGATTTCCGCAAATCCGATTTATCAAACAGCAATTTAAACAATATTGAATGTTGGGATTGTATATTGCAGTTTTCGGTTCTAAATAATATAGATTGCAATAACTGTGCATTCTTATGGTCTGATTTGAGGAATATATCAATGCAAAATATTAAATTTAAAGAGACAATTAACTTTAGTAACTCAAATATTGAAGGTTGTAATTTTGGCCAAATTATCTTTCCAAATTCAAACTTTACAAAAACCAAAGCCTCAGGTACAATATTTACAGGAAGTAAATTAAATGGTGCTAATTTTAAAAATGCTGATCTTTCAAATTCAAATTTCATTGCTTCCGAAGTAACATGGGCTAATTTTAGTTGCTCCAATTTAAAATATGCAAACTTTACCGGTGCCGCCTTAGATCATTCAATTTTTTCCGGAGCAAACTTATACCGAACAAAGTTTTATGCAGTTGAGTTTTATAAAGGAGATTTGAGTTTTACTGACCTAAGATACACTTTACTACAAGGAGCATATTTAAGTGATGCAAAATTTGAAGGCTCTATTTTTCAGGATATGAAATTTAAAAATATTGAAAAATATTGTCAGAAAGTTTATGAAAAGTATAATAAATCCGGTTATTCTTTTTATAATTTAAGGGGATCAATTCTTAATAGATCAACAGGTAAAATTCTAATAATTGAAGGATCAGATGGAGAATGTATTTTTTATCCAGAAAAAATATTTCATTACGACAGTGCAAAATACTTCAATTACGTAGATTCTGTTTCTGTTTTATTAAATACTACTATTGTATCTATTGATACAGCACCAGGTATAAAAAGACCCTCATTAGTAGAAAATTTTGCACAAAGAATGAAAAATGCAAAATATAGGTATGATACTGCTTTGGTTATGAAATATTATTTACCAAATACAATTAAACCCCTTATCGGTAAGCAAAATTTGGGCAAGTATATCGAACTTTTGGAAACAAATATCTTAGATAAACATGCAGCAATAAACTGTATGATTGATAATTATACTGAATTTTCTAATAATAATATTTCATTAAAAATCGGTAATATTGATTTGAATTAATTAATTAGTAAAACATAAACCATTGTTAATTTATGTTAATAGAGTGATTGTTTAGTAAATTATTAAATCAATCATTTAGAAAAATTGATATTTTTGTTGGCTAAAAAATGTAGAATGATTCACACAAAACGTTAGTAGTTTATGAAAAAAGCAATCCCTTATTTAGCTGTTATTATCCTTCCTATTATTTTTGCCGGTATGATTAGCAATAAAAGTAACTTGATATTAGATGAGGGGAATTCCTCACTTGATGCTATTAAGGAAGGTTATGGTAGAAAAATTGGTGTTGTAAAGGATACAACAACTTTTTTTATAATACCGCCCAAAATATTAAAAACAGCCATTCAACTTGATACAATATCATTTTCGGGCTATGAGAATATTGAGATTGATAAAGTTGATTTTTTAACTTATAATTATTCAGATTATTATCTGTTTGCAGAAGGGAGTTTTCGTAGTCATACAGGATCGGAAATATTAAATTTCACAATAGCTTATGAATTACTTTTCGAGGCAAACGGGCTGTACAATATGGGGGATAAACAGAGTGTAAATAAGTGTGCAGGAAATGGCTGTAGTTCGTGCGAATTTGATACTAATAGCAGTGGACAAATTATTGGTTGTAAATGTAATTCCGGTTCTGGAATTTGTGACCATACAATAATTGCTTTAGATGCAGTTGGTTCGGGCTATTCGTTACTAAACATTTCAGAAGCATATAATTATCTGGCCAATCAATAGAATAACTTATAGAAAACTTTATAATAATTAGAGGCTCTGTTTAAAAAAAAAACAGAGCCTTTTTATTACCATTTATCTTGAAATCAAATATTCTGTTTTATCTAACCTAATTTCTGGTAAACCCGTTTTAAAAATTGATAAATTTATCTCACAACAAACTCTTTGTATATACTTCAATATTCATTGCACAAATTAAAACGATTTTGTATCAGTATCTTACAATACTCCACCCTTTATTACTATGTGTAACATTTGTTTTGCACACATCAGCCAACATCAATTAATTTGTTGTAAATGATGATCAAATTTAATAATTGACTGTATGAGGTATTTTAGTGGATTTGAAAATGTGATTCAAAAACCCTTCTTTAAAAGTAAATTATTTTAACCTGTCATAGTTCAAATAAAATCACATTATTCACAATCCCCGAAAGTAATAGTAACGTTTTCGGTAACATGTATAAAATATGCTTCGCCAGATTGTAGCGTACCAATGGAATTAATGTTGAAAGCCGGCCAATAAACTCCTGTTCCGGCAACTGTTTTAATTACAGTAACTTTATCTGCCACAGGTGCAATAATATCTTCCAAATTTACATTACACTCCGAAAGCACCGGAATAATATTCCAACCTGTTTTTAATGTTACCTGACGGGAGTTGGGTTTGTTTCCGGTAATCATCAGGTCGAAATTACCGGATGCCTTTATCATATATCCACTTTGATAATCCCAGTTGCCAATTGTGTTTACCGATAGTTCGGGATAAAATATTCCTGTCATATTCTGAAGAATTGTGATATCATCCAAATATGGATCGAGCATGGCAAATAAGTTTGTGTTTTCGGGGATTAAACAACCGGAAATCCCGTTCCAGCCTGCCGAAACTGAGATTACCTGAGTTGTAGGTAAATCATTAACATTTATAAACGCACTTTTAGTTAACGATGAAGAATTAGTACCTGAGCTAACTGAAAGCGAAACATCAAAAATTCCGGGAGTATTATAGATTATTACCGGATTTTGCTCTGTACTTTGCGATGGTGTGCCTCCATCGAAAGTCCACGAAAAAGTTGTAGGATTACCTGATGATAAATCAGAAAACTGAACACTTTTGCCTATTTGGATATTTGTAAGATCAGCAGAAAAGTCAGCCTCCATCGAGTTTAATAAATCAAAGAAGATCAGGTATTTTTCCATGAGAACTGTTCTATCTCCTGATAGTCCACCAAACTCAAACGATGCTCCAATGGTTTTATAATTACTTTGTTGGTTTATAATACCGCAGCCATACGATGGAGATTGGTTACTAAAAATTAGTTCACCGTTGTTTTCAACTTCCAAACGATCAATCCAGTTGTTATCACCAGAGTAACTAAATGTCATTCCTTCGGTCATCGAACCATTTTCACCTATTATAGTGCTTAGGTCAGCCGATCCATCAACGATTCCATTTATACCAAACATCGAATGTACGCTTGTTTGATCATCGTAGCTCCAGGTGTCGCCACCCTCCATGTAAAGATTACCACCTGCATTTAGATAATCAGCAAGTATTTGCCCCTCTGATTCAGAAAGTGCATGATTATCGCTATAAATGCCGAGGCAAACAAAAAGAGAACTGTATAATTCGGGTTCTTGCGGGAACGAGGTTGTGAGTTCGGCAACAACTCCCAGCTCAGTTATAGAAGCCAAAATTTCGCTGGCCGAATTGTTATTAGCATCGAGGTCGATAATAAGTATTGGAATTTGCCCGGCAATAACTGAAAACGATCCTTGTGCAGAAATGCCAAAAGTTGCATTTATGTTGACGGTAAACGAAATGTTTTGTCCTACCGGCGTACTCTCACTACAAAAAATTTCAAAACCGGCAGAGGCTGTTCCATCGGGTAATATATTCGCAAATAGCTGGGGTTGCCCCGACAGAATAGAAATATATGAGCTGGAAGAACTCAACTCGCCAAAAACCTCAAATGCAGTGGACGAGCCAATATTGTTAACTTCAATAATCATTGTTACAGTTTCGCCCGGATCAATTTGCCCATTATTGTTTCCCAACTGATCGCTTATACTAAAACTACTATATTCCAATACTGGTGCATGGCCGGTAATACTAAAAGTGCTTTCCCATGTATTTGTTCCATCGGTAATTACAAGGTCGAAATTTATGGTTTCATTATCCGGAATGTTTTCGGCAATACTCAGTTCAAAAGCATCATCCACGGTTATTGTTTGGCCGGGAGCAATAACCGAAATAGCCGAATTTGGTTGAATGATAGTAATAAAATCATTTTCCGAAGAAATTGTTATTGTCAGGTTAGCCGCTTCCTCGTTACCAAGATTTTTAAAACTTGCATCCAATTTTATTGTTTCTCCAATGTCAGCCTGGCCATCTCCGTTTCCGGTAGCATCATCAATCAAAACTTCATTAATTGTAACAAATGCCCCTTGTGGAGAGGAAACCAGTACCGACCCGAGAAATGGCTTCAGGTTCTGGCCGGTTATTACAACATCGGCTTCGCCGGGATCGGTAATTGGGATGAGTACCAACTCGGCAACTCCTGCACTATTGGCAAGTGTTGCTCCGTGCAGAACACCATCCCTCGAAATTGCTACATAAGCATAAGGTTCGGTGTTTATGGTAAAAGTTTCGGAAGCGAGAGGCATAATTGCCGGATAGTTTGCCGTTATATCAGGAGGTTGCGAAAAATATACCATCAACGAAGGATCGCCCATGAGGTGATATATTTCCCAATAATAATGTTCGAGCGATGATCCTGATTGCGATACAGTGAGGTTGCCGGCCGAAGGCATTTGCCCTTGTGTTATAAACCAATCGTTAGTGGTAATACCTGTGCGGTCGTGGAAAGTGCGGTCGTAAGCTCCCAAATGATCTGAATTGTAGCTTGGGTTAGCCGAAATATTTTCAAAACCTACTCCCCACCAAAAGTCTTCGTCCCAGTAGGTGCTGTTGGAGCCACCAATATATCCGATAGCACCTTTAAGCGGAGCCCTTAAAATTTCTTCGCCAAAACAGTTGTTATCAAATTCAACAGATGAGCAGCAATTTCCTACCATAAGCGGATAGCGATGGAAATTGGTGAGTGCCGAAATATGGCCAATAGTAAAGTTTGGATCGGCCCAGCCAGAGGGGCTGCAATGTGCTGAATAATTGGCATAAGCTACACCATTGCTTACATCCTGACGAATAGATGCTGAATAATTACCGCCCGATGGTTCCGGTTGAAGATAGGTATGTGAAGTAAGACCATGAGCCGCATTAAAATAATATTGTGTTCCGTAATTTATCTGGCCATTTCCCCATGTAAGTTGGTGGCTGCCATCAGCTCCGGCAACCATCACCACTTCATCCAAAAATGATGGATCAGGAAAAGTATATTGCTCATACTCTAATGTTTTATCTATTTGGGGCTGAAGCTGCGAGAGGTTGGAAGCTGAAAACCGTCCATAAAAACATTCGGGAAAAAAATCGTTGGTATATTCGCAGTAATATAAATCGGTAACATGCGAGTTGGTGGTACCGTTGAATGCAGGCACTTGTGCTACATCTCCAACAATAAGAACAAACGATTGAGGATGGTATCCTTCGGGAGGAGATTGATAGAAATTTTTTAAATAGTTTTTGATTGAGGTTGTGGTACTTCCAACTAACGGATTATTAGTATAAGCCTCAACTACATTATAACCTTTCTTGGTTTTCCATTGTACAAATGGTTGTAATATTTCCTCAAACATGGGGTCGGAAACAATAATGTAGGTAACCGGAGCCACATCAATTATGGCATCGCCCCCATTTAAATTAATATCAGGCTTTGTGTGATTGATGAGTTGATTGAAGGTAGCTTCAAACCATGGGGAGTAAACCCTTTCTTTTTCGTTTTCGGTTTGATCTGTACGAGCTCCAACAAAACGGATTTCGCAATCGAAACCAAGTATTACCTGCAACTCACCGGTTACGGGGTTGTACATGAATGGAGCAATTTCTAATCTGGCCATCTTTACTCCCCTCATTTCGCCAAGGTCGATTACGCGAACCACCTCTTGTCCGTACCAGTTATCAGTTTCGTAAATCTCCTGATCTATCACAAATGGCAAATTTTCATAGTCATCGCTTTTGGAAACCGGAGGTTGTGCAGGAATCAACAGGCTATTAACATTATACTCTCCGAGTTGAATAGTATGAACCGTTAAGTTGTTAAACCCGATTTCATAATTTGCCCCATAAGGCACTTCAATTAGTTTTTTTAAAACAGGGAGCATGGGTGCGCCCTCCTCGTTGGAGTGGTTGTAGCCTTGTAACGAAAGCTGCGTAAACAACCCCGCTTTTGTGTTTACTTCCATTGCCGAAAAGGATGAAAGGTGATTTTGGAAATGCAGTGATTGCCCATCAGTTTGAGTGATACTGAATTCAGTATTTCCATCGGAGAGTTTAATTTTTTGGGCGTTTCCGAAAAGTGGAAATACCAGAAATGAACTGAGTAAAATGAGTAGTAGAGTTTTGTAAAAGTTTTTCATAATAAAGTTTGATTAATAATTAATACGTTATTTTCCGAAAACAAGTTCCTGTTTTTTTCTAAAAAAAGGTAACCTGTGTTTTTAATCATAATGAAACTATTTCACTAATGGTTTATTGTTTCTCTTGTTTTTCTTGTTTTTCTTGTCATACAGTTTGGATAGGTTGAGTGGTGGATAACTATGCGATTAGCTTTGAATAAGATTGGAATGATTGTTAATCAATCTCTTTTCCGGCTTGTTCGGTTTAGGAGCTAAAACAATAATTTCAAAACGCTCATTATTATTGTTTTGCTTTAAACAGAACGGTTGTAATTAATTCGATCAAAAATCCGTAAATCATTCCCATTACAACTGTAGCAACAAACATCATAGTATGACTAAATTCAGGATTTTCAGGACCTAACATTGCACCGAAAGCAGCAGGAAAACTAAATATCAATCCCATAATAATACCATGTAATGACCAGTGTTTTAATGAAAAACGACTTATACCAATGGCAACGCCAATAAGTGTTCGGCCAAGAATAATGTTTATGGCTAAAATTGTCGATATTTCATTTTGTCCGCTTGATGCAAAACCGTAGCAAACAAATCCAAATATCAATCCTGATAAAATGCTAATTCCTAATCTTTTTGATTTCATAATAGTTTTAATTTTAAATTTGATTATGTGGGGGAAAAACTAACCAAAAGCGAACAGGTTTATTCTTGCTCCTGTTTCGTTCTTCCCGAAAAATGTTTTGTTTGTGTTCTTAGGGATTATGTCGAAATAGTAAATCCAAACAAAAAAGAGGATTCCTTTTTCAAGAATCCTCTTTTTTGTTTTTATTAATAACTATAAATCCATTTCTTATTTCTTGATAATTTGCCTGAAAATTGATTTGTTTCCGGTTTCTATTATCAGAAAATAAATACCTGATTTTAATTGTGAAATATTTAATTTATGTGAATTGTTATTTATAGTTTTTTTTATTATAACCTGACCTGCATAATTACAAACCTTAACAGAAGTTATAGATTCCTCTGAATTGAGAAACACAAAATCACCTGCCGGATTAGGGAATACATTTATATTTTCCATCTCCGGCTCATTAATGCCTGTTAATAATACCTCTTGTATATTTGTAGGCTCCGATTCCCCGTCATCATATACAGCAGTTAAATAATATGAATGTAAACCAGCACCCGGAAATTCAACAATATAAGTTGTTTCGGGTGTATTGGTAAGTAGGTTAAATTCATCTCCATTAAAAGAGTAATATAGATTATATCCTGTTAAATCTTTGCCTGTGGGCGAATTCCAGGTTAATTGGATATTCTCAAAAGCCATATTCAACGTAAAATTTAAAGGTGGTAAAAGTGGTGCGCCACCAAACTCTTCTATTAAAAAATCATCAAAATAATATTTTGGAGTTCCTTTTCCATCACTGGCATCCCAGGCATAAAAGTTAACGCCACCCAGTTGATTTAAATCACCCTGACCAAATGAACCAATGCTCCACTGCCAGCCATGAACGGAATTACCGTCCAGCTTATATTCTGCCCAGTCGTTGTTCAGGTCGATGATCACTTCATTGTACATCCATATATCATAAGCAAAACTAAAAGTAGCAGCACCTTCAGCACCTCCATCGATGGAGCCCTGACCGTTTTCATCGAAAAAGACCTGCATCCCCCACTCACTGTTTGCACCATTAAATAATTGCAACGTATTAAAATAGCCGAGATATCCTGAAGGAACATTCATGTAGAAACTAATTTTATATAATCCTTCGGTATAATTATCGATTAGCTTAACAACATCATTGCCGCCTTCAATAATTGCTGCCTTTGACCCACTGTATGCAACATCCGAAGTTATATATGCATCTTCGCCTGAACATGGTGAATTACTCCAGGTTGTCCATTCATCTGAATTTTGACAAGCCAATTGTCCACCAATAGTGTATGTTTCAAAATCATCATCAATAATTATGGTTGTACCACCACCAATAAATATGGAAAGAGATTCGGAAGGGAAGGATTCTCCTTCGTCATATACTGCACAAACATTATAAGTATAACTTCCGTTTTCGGGGCTTACATCAGTATATTCGGTATTGGAAGTATATTGGATTAATATGTTATTTCTGTAGAGGTTGTATCCAAGCAGGCTTTTGCCCGATGGGGCATCCCAAGCAAGCAAAACATCATCATCAACTACTTCGCCTGTAAAGTTTTCGGGGCCGGCAAGGGTTGGAGCACCTTCGGGATATACATAGAACATTGCAGATTGTCCCTGGTTAAATGAAGACCCTCCCGGGTTTAGATTGTTAAGATAAAAATAACCATTAGCATAGCCACTCCATCCCCAGTTAAAATGGAAATAATTTGTTCCCTGATACCCATCACAAACAAAAGCATGTCCGCCACCACTGCCTGAGCCACTATAATAAACAGGCCTGTTAAGGTTTAATTCGTTTTTAATTTTGTTTTCAAAAGTCTCGATTGGGAAACTACTTTTTGGCAGCAATTGCGCATTTGAAGAGTAGCTAAAATATTCAACAAGAGCGTCTCTTGCATCAGAACTATAAGCTCCCGATCCACTTGCTGCGTATTGCATGTCGACGGAAACACCAAGGTGATACAGAAGTGTAGCTACTGCGGTATTGTTTGAGTAAAGCTGATCGGGCATTGATGTCCAGTTGTAGGTTGTGGCGCCAAAGTCGGCTGATTGTGTTCCATATCCTGCAGCATAATATGAATGCGATCCTGTTCCCTGCTCAGGGTGGTTGTGGTATTTCATAACCTGCCCCATTGCTGTAGCAACGCATCCTGCCCAAACATGACCTCCGGGGCCACTACCATCAGCCGGGCAAAGGGCATTATAATATGTTCCCTGATCCCATACGGTAGTTAATAATGGATTGACGTTATCGAAATTTTTTGGTGCGGGATTCATTTCTAACAAGCTGTTCCATGAAGTTGTGATAAATTCATCAGCCTCAAGTGAATTGTTACGAGCATATTCAATTTGAGCAGAATAATTATTCATCCAATAATTAAAATTTGTAGCATCAAAACCCGGTTGATTTGAGTAACTACCTTCAAATGAATATCCTAATATGGGATATACATTGTCTTCTGCCGAAATAATAATGAACCCATTATTTTCGGCTACATTAAATACATAAAATACAGGTTGTTCATTAACTGAATTAGTAAAAGCTAATTCTAAAGTAATGCTGTTGTAATCCACCCCAGACGAATAGCTGAAGTAATGGTTTTTAGCTGCTTTTGCAGCTATTTCCTGATTTATGATGTCAGCCTTCAGAAAAGAAATGGAACTAATAAAAAGTAGTAGTAGAATAGAAAATCTCTTCATAATTGATAAGTTAAGTTAGAATTTATAAATAATATACAATAAAGGAATACATAGATTTAAGTTGATAATAATTACTAAAGGTGGCAAATGTAATGTAAAGATGAATGGTTGCCAAATGTAAATCGACATCAGTAAAGTCTAATCATTCAGGGATAGCATCTTTGGCTACCCTTGCAAAGTTGGACAAATTGATGTCTTTCCTGAAAAATGAACAGATGCAGCGCAGCGATAATATTTATAGAAAATACACCCCCACGAAAACATGAGGTGCAGCGCACCGAAATATTAAATTCAATAATAGATATTCCGGTGCTCTGCACCTTTGGTATATAGAGGGAAACGCTGATGCTATAAATATTTTGCAGCTCTGCCGCTTATTCCCCAGATTTAATTTGACATTGATATTTTCATCAGAAAACCAACCTGACCAATCTATTTGTTACCATAGATCAATAGCAATAGGAAATATTTTGTAAACTACATTATCCAGCTCTACCAGCTCTACCAGATTTTAACAGAAATTGATTACCCAAAAATAATGGCACAAATAAATGGGTTTCAGCAACTGAAATTACTTCGTTATAAAAAGAAGCTTTAATTTAGATGCGCCGAAAAACGCCGGTATCTTCGATGTACTTGTGTTGAAACCAGCTACTTCGGCACGCTAAATACATAGCATTTACAAAAGCAAACTCCTGGTTTTTCAACACTTCGTTGGCCTCGATCTCAACGATTTCTGACACCCGCTTCCTGAATACTTGAGTTTTCTTGCAGAGACTATTTATTATTGTTGAATTACGATTTGT
>JAOZRY010000454.1 GCA_029939965.1 Bacteroidales bacterium
TTGTCCCAATCCCTAAAGGCAGTTTATAGATTAAATGAAAAAAGCGTGGAACTGTAGCTATATCCGTATCAGAGGTATCGCCAAACACCCACCAGTCAAATAAGTACAGCCCACGCCATAGCGTGAGCGTTCTACTTATTATTCAAGACTGGTATTGAAATTTGGCGATTTTCTGATACAAGAATAAAAGCTAACGCTTTCTATTTTAATATTTTAAATTGTTTATGTCATTGTGTTATTCGTTGTGGTTATTTAAGTTTACCGACATTGGATGGCTGTAATAATAATTTGAATTATCTCCCGGCCATTTCTTTTTCAGATTGTAACCTGTGTTTTTTAAAATATTCAACTACCTGCTCTGGTGTCAAATTAGAAATTTCTTTATTTACCATTTCTCGTAAATTGCGCATTAATTTTACTGCGTCAAACTTTTCCTTTTTATTCTTCATAATCAATGAGGTTTTTAGGTCTCGAATTCGAATTCCGGATCAAAGTATCCACCAATAACAGAAGTGTCAATGTATAATTTGAGCGTTTTCATGATTGTATGGGGTTCGCAAATGGCCAGCTAAAAATTTCATTTCATCTTCTTTGTCCCATTTATTTTCGTCCCAAACCTTATCAGCCATATCCATTGCTTTATTTGCAGCGAAACAGTGTTATATTTTTTCTATTTCCTGTTCGCTCAACCCGGTTTCTTTTACAATAATTTTGGCAGGAGTGCCATAGCTTTTCATCATTTTGGCTAATTTTAGATTAGCCTCCTTTTCATTTTGTTTAGCCTCCTTTTCTTTTAGTTTGGCTTCCTTTTCATTTTGTTTAGCCTTCTTTTCTTTTAGTTTGGCTTCTTCTTTTTCTTTGCGTTCCTCTTCAATTTTTCCTTTCAAAAAAGCTATATCGTTGTGCATGTGAATTAATTCCGATAAATATTCGTCTTCGGCATTCATCTGGTCTTCTAATTCAGGATTGTCGGCATAAGCTGTTCGAAGTCGCTTGATTACACGATCCAGAAAATTAGGGAATAATGTGCGGAAAATCCGTAAACGATGCCTGTCGTTTAATATTTGCGATTCCTGATCGAATAATTTAAGCAATACGTATAGTTTGCTTTTGTATTCGTTGTTTTCGTATTCCGATTTATCTATGCTTTTCAGATTTGGCAGTTGTACCACATAAAGGTCGTAGCTAAGGTTGTCGATAAATTCGTTTTGCTTTTGCAGTTCTTTTTCCTTAAATACGCAAAACTTTACCCTACCGGTTTTTATTAGCAATTCGTTAATTTCGTTTTCAATCCTGAAATTCAGAATAAAAATCGGTAAAAGACGAATGGGAAAATCACGTTCTTCAAGTTCTCCTGTCCGCTGATTTGTAACTGTTTTCCTTTGCTTTTTCTGAAAATTTGCACTTATATAACGCTTAAAACGGAAGATGTCGCCTGCTACTTTGGCTTTTTGTATCTCTATCATTATCACTTCTTTGTTGCCATCGGGCAAAGCAACAGTTGCAGTAAAATCAAGATGGAACAACTTTACTTCTTTATTTGTTTCGGGGTCTTTAATTTTTTCGGTATGCGAGGTTGGTTCAAAATTTAATTCAATAATGTTTTCGCCTGTTAGTGTCGATAAAATAACTTTTGCACTTTCAAGGTCTTCCATCAAATATTTAAAAACTACATCGTAAATCGGATTTGGTATGATAATATAATCGTCGCTGTTTTCCATAGTTTTAGTTTTATGTGCAAATTTACAATAATTTGATAAGCTTTTTGCATTTCAATATTAGACATCATTATGTTTTTGTGTGTGTGCCACACATATCTTGTAAGCAACGAAACGGCGTTATATTTTTTGTATTTCCCGCTCACTCAATCCGGTCTCCTTCACAATAATTTCGGTAGGAGTGTCATAAAGCTTATCATTATTATGGCAATGTTTTCCACAATCCCGTTTCATTTCCACAAATTTTTATCTTTGCCGCTTCATTGGTTTCTGTATAATTGCTCGAAAATTTCGGGTAATTGAAGGATTAAAAGGGAATGTCGTGAAAGTCGGCAACAGTTCCCGCTGCTGTAAGCTCCAATGCTTTTTTTACATAATGTCACTTTTCGTTGGTTTTCGATTAAGTTCATATCGAAGTCAGACGATTGGGAAGGCGTTAAAAAAAGGGGAGCAAGTCAGAAAACCTGCCACTGAAAACACAGATTTTGTAGACTGCGGCGAACAGGATGCTGATCATGCGATGCACGATCCTACCTTTTTTTATTCCGCATTTTACACAATCATTTTTGATTAATAGTGATATGATGAAAAATGCTGTAATAATGACCAAATCGCGCAATAATTTAGCAAAAGATTTTTGGAGAGCAAAAGACCGTATTTGGCTTTTTTATCACTTCAATTCCAATCGAATTCAATTTTATATTTCATCCAAATATCTCAAACCTGCTTATTTATGAAAGTTTTAACTATCGTCATTATTACTACTGTATTTGCTTTTTGCCAGTCGAATGCGCAAAACAATTACAAATCGCCATTAGAAGGATTAAAGGCAAATTCTTTTTTTAATATTGAAGGGGAATTTGAAATTGCAGATTTTGAAAATCTTAGGCTTGAACCCAACAGCTACTGGAATGGTTCAGACCTTTCGGGTGGGTTTCAATCCGGGGCTGTTAATTTCCCCAACTATTACAACGAGAGTTGGGCTTCGTGGAGCGGCTGGGCATACTCGAATATGGCCGATGATTCTACCCCCGGATACCTTAATCAGTTTAGCGCAATAACCGCCGCAGGTTTTAATCCTGATAGCTCTCAGGGTGTAAATTATGGTGTGGCGTACGTTCAGGCCGATTTTGTTACTACCGAAAATATTCCTATCCCACTTTATTTTAATGATGGCAACCGGCATGAAGTAAAAGGTTTTTATGTAACAAACAGCACGTTTGCATCGATGACCATGGAGTATGGCGATGATTTTACGGAGAAGTTTGGTGGAGAAACAGGTAACGATCCTGACTTTTTTAAGCTTTCAGTTTTAGGGTATTTCGATGGCATAGAAACAGATGTTGTTGATTTTTATCTGGCCGATTATCGTTTTGCAGATAATACCCTGGATTACATTATTAAAACATGGCAATGGGTTGAGCTGAGTTCGCTTGGCCAAGTTGACAGCCTGCATTTTACACTCAGCTCTTCGGATGTTGGTGTTTACGGCATGAACACTCCCGGGTATTTTTGCATCGACCATCTTTATGTTGTACCGGCAGGAACTTTTATTAATGATAATAAAAATAATACGGATTTTTCTATAAAAGTATATCCTAATCCCGCAACCTATTTTGTTAGTATAACCGGTAATGCCGAAAATGTTTTCAGGGTTTCTGTTTTTGATATTCATGGCCATATTGTTTTGGAAAATGCCGGATATTCATCGGGTGAAATGATTGACGTAAAAAACCTAAAGGAAGGTTTCTATTTCATCAGGGTTCAAAATAAGCTGGGAATTAGTACCGGTATTTTCGTAAAAAGCAGATAACCAATAAAATTATGCGTTATACACTTTGTAATAACTTGTTGGGGTTGAGTTAATAAAATAACAATGAAAAAATTTTATATCATAATCTTCATAACTATT
>JAOZRY010000455.1 GCA_029939965.1 Bacteroidales bacterium
TGGATCCGGGATCCGTCAATCCAGTACCGTTGACATTCTTTATGCCAGCGGTAAGAGTACCGCTTGACATAATTCTGCGCCTGGATTGTCACGCCGTTTAATTTTATGGTAAAAATCTTACCATCATCATTTGATCTGTCCTGACCGGCATACCATTTTTTTACAGTCATTGGCGATGTGTTCATCATCAATCTGTTCAGTTTTTTGCTCGTTTTCATTTTCTCTTCTCCTTTTTTTTTAGGTTATTGTTAACTGCTATTATTAATTTATAATGTAGTAGCACAATTACAAGCACTAAAGCAAAAAAAAACATAAAAAATTTTATGGTTCTTTTTATTTTGTGCCTAAATTAACTTTATATTTTGCCCGCACCATCTTAAAAAAACGGCAATTATCGGCAACGGCAAGCACCTTTTTAAACGCTTGCACCTCTTTAAAGGTATCAAATTCCGCAAACTTAACCAGGCATCCAGCAAGCTGATATTTTACTTTATAGTTTTTCATGGTGTCAACCTTTGGACTTTTGCTTTTGGGCGCAGATAATGTTTTTGTTTCCGTAATCATTTTTAGCTCCTTGTTTTGTTGCTGCTATTTGTAATTTACTATGTGCTAACACAATTACAAGTATTTTCTAAAAAAAATCACGATTATTTTTTATTTAGGCACAAAAAAAGTCCACAGGCATTGCTGTCGTGGAGTCACAAAAAAGGGGGGGGGGAGAATATTAAACAAACAAGGGACCAGGCTTAAACTGCTCCCCATTAATAAATAAATGTTTACTGCAACCAACGATTTCATCTTGGGTTACTTTATTGTATGCAAAACGGCCGAAAGCCCTTAAACTATAATATTCAGCGTACCGCAAGGCATAATTTACCCCGCAAAGCCTATCCATTTCAAGCTTTATTTTATCACATTTATTTTGATTAAACAAATGGGTCCCAAATAAAATGTCATGCCACAATGCTGGGATATAGGTTTTACCGCTAAATGGTCCACCCACAACGCCCCATGAAAACTTCGGGGCACTTTTGCCATCCCACCAAAAACCCGCTTTAATAATGTAATGCGTGCCATCTATGTAACAATCCGTATCAGCCAGCAATCGCCTTAGTTCGGGCTTTTTCTGTGCATATTGTGCATTTATTAAGCCTTGCTTGGGTAAAACTATTTCCATTACTTTTGTATCCCAATAGAAAAAATGTTATTACTGTTATCAAGGGTTTCAGCATCAGCTCCTACCATAAGTAAGCGGGCGATGGTACCTTGTCCCTTTAAAAGTGATATGTTGCTGTAATTGCTACTGGTAATATACGGCACATTAAATCCCTTATATAGTTTATTTTGTATAAATCCAAACCGCAAATTTAAGATTGCAACATTTTCCACAAATGGTATCGGAATTGAAATGTCTATCCCTTCAACCTGCGTTTCGCGGATGACTGCTTGCCCTGGCTTTAAGTCGGGGACATGCGTGCACCCGCTGAAAAGCAATGCCATCCCTAACATTAACGCAACTACAATAATAAAAAATGGTTCAAAAAAGCGTTTCATTGTTTATCAATCCTTATTCTAAAATAACTGTTCTATTACGATATAATTCAAGGTTACAATAACCATTGGAATCTGTATCACTATCGGGAACAGTTATTTCAATTCTGTATTTGTAAGTTGACGGAATTTCTTGGCTGCATGATTCAGTGTTCAGCTCATCTCCCATTGGACAATCTCCTTGAATAAAAAGCTTATTACAAAAATGCTCCACTACAGTATCACCAGTAGCAAGAGTTGGAGTCCCATCATTTGCAATGTAATATTCGCCGCCTGGACAAACAACAAATAAATCAACATAGGACCCTTTTTTTGCCCCATGAAAATAGACAGTCCCCTCTTTGATCCAAGTTGAATCAATAAATTGAAAATCAATTTGTTTTCTTTTGCAGCCTGATGGAGCCGATACTTCATCTTCTGAATTTGAAAAATCGTAAAAGAAACTTTTTCCTGCTCCAATCTCTTGTGGTTCTGTTATTTTATCTCCGCTTGATGTAAAATAGGTAGTTGATTTTGAAGGTCTTGATGTCGTCATTATTATCTTACGATATTCATTGTTTTTTTCCTCAATTGGCAGATTACAATTATCTTTGTAATTGTCCTCAAAATCTTTTTGATCACTCCCATCAATGGCTGGATCTGTAATCCTTATTTTACAAAAGTATTTAGCGTCCCCCTCGTTAAACCAAATCATGTATTTATTATTATTGACATAAAATTGCATGACCGCTCTTTTCTTGGTCTTCAATATTTTAAAATCTTCCCATGTTAATTCAATTTCCATTAGTCTATTTCCTCTTTGTAAATAAACATCATCCGGTCAAGCCCGTGATTGTTGCCCGAGCGCCTGCGGACATCAACAACAAAAGATGTTGCAAAATAAATGTCGGGGAAATACCACGAAAAAATATCAGATGATTGCTTATACGGGGCATTACCCTTAAATTTAACTAAATTTGCAACCGCCAAATCATAATTTACCATTTCTTTGTCATCCATTAAATATGCGACGGTTCCATCCATTGTTATTCTTGTTTCAAAATTGCCGTTATAAAATTCAGCCCAAAAATATACAGGTTTCCCAGATGCGGTTAAATCTATAATGGTGTGCCAAGAGTCATCTAAAAAGTCAATATCTTTATCACTTTTTAAAGTTTTTAATGTATATTCTTTTTTCCCGAAATAACTCATAAAATCACCCATTCAATGCTTGTCGCGCATATAAACATATTATCTCTTTTTTTTAATGTTTGCGTTAATTTATTATCAATTAATTCCGCGCCATTGCCGTCGACTTTAACTCTGTTTGATGCTGGCGAATCGGCTAAAACTTTTATATAATATTGCTTCCCCTCATTGCTTGCTAAGGCTGGTAAATCAATATCAATATCTCCGTTAGTCAGATCACAAACAATTAAATCTTCTGTGCCTGGAGTATATGGTGAATCAGTATCGTCAATATAAGCAATAGAAAGAATAGAAGTTGCACCCGGTAAACTATCACCGGGCTGCAATTCTTTAAGTTTGTGTCCATACCAACATATTGGTTTTTTTACTGCCATATTGCATTACGCTAATTCTATCGCTTGTTTAGGTTCGAAACTTACCTCAGTGGCAGACAATGCAATACCTAACCCCTGTATATCTTCGCCGCTCGTCGCGTCTGGAGTTTCTACGCCCGCACCTGGGGTATCACCACTTAAAAACTGCTCTGCCCCTGGCGTCCTGCCTGTCAGTGCATTGTTTATGCCTTCGGTGTAAACCTTTGCTACTGCTGGGGCTGTTGTAGCAGCCAAAACAAAGCCACCAGCTAGGCGGCCGTTGCTTGCGTCTGCCTTCCTTCCTTTTTCAGTCCCGCTATCATCAAAAATATTAACCCATTCACCAGCGGCCAGATTTTCAGTAGTGGCCATGTCTTTAGTTTCGGCCCCTACCCCTGTGGGCAAAAGTGAATTGTCAATTTTGCCGGCTGCATCAAGGGCAATTATTTTCCCAGCTTGCGCCACGCCCGTGCTTATAACCGTTGCAATGATTTCCTTAATCTTTTTGCTTGCTCCAACCCACGATAAATA
>JAOZRY010001180.1 GCA_029939965.1 Bacteroidales bacterium
CGCCGCTGTACAACAAAAACTGGGTGGTATATTCCAAAAAGCCTTTCAAAGGTGCCGAGCATGTTTTTGATTACCTGGGAAGATACGTCCATCGTGTTGCCATTTCCAATAATAGAATTGTCGATGTCAAAGACAGCAAAGTGACCTTTACCTGGAAAGATCGCAACGAGAACTATAAAAACAAAGAAGAAATCATACCGGCGGATGTGTTTATCAGCAGATTTCTGCTGCATGAACTACCGCCCGGGTTCATGCGTATCCGTTACTACGGATTCATGTGCAATCGTTTCCGGCAAGAAAACCTCAAAATCATTCGAAAAATTCTCGAAGTTGAGGAAACCTTGGGGCAAGTGTCAAAAAGTGCTCTTGAATTAATGAAGGAATTGACCGGTATTGACCTCTCTCTTTGCCCGAAATGCCAAAAAGGTCGTATGAAAGCCATTTCCTCGGTTGAAAAACCAACTGTTTATACAATAATGAAGAAGATTTCAACATCGAGAATAAATGATTCATCGTAAATAACAAATTGTTTTATTGTTCATTTTATCCCTTTCCTCAGTCGTATGATACGCTTTTCGATGCGCAACGGGTGTAGTTTGTCCAAAATTCGGATTTTCCAGCAGCAAAACAATAGGAAGCTAAAAGAAGCAGTCGATTTTTTAAAGAATGAAACAATCAAATCGAAAACATCACCGGGTTTTCTCTTTCAGCCAACTTTTTTGCATTAAGACCTACCAGATTTTTATACAATCCACATACTGTATTGTCTCCATCGGTTTCCTTCTGATCCAGACCGCAGCATAGTCCAACTGAATTTTATCCATAACGCCTCAAAGTTTCTTGCTAACCAGCAGAATTTTGCTTTATGGCGTTATGGATAAAATCCTTTACATTATCCATAACGCCTCAAAGTTTTTTGCTAACCAGCAGTATTTTGCTTTATGGCGTTATGGATAAAATCCATTACATTGTGTAAAAAGCCGACAGGTCATGTTACTTCCGAGCTCTAATGGCTTCAGTTCTTCATCG
>JAOZRY010000041.1 GCA_029939965.1 Bacteroidales bacterium
TTATTTAAAAATATGTAAAAGTGTAAACTAATTTTCGCCCTTTATGAAAGATGCCAATTTTTATTGAATTGACAATTAGTAGTGTTCAACGTTATGCGGGTAGCCATAAAATGGGTGGGGTAAAAAACACAAAACCTTGTAACGCGATGGTTTACAAGGTTTTGTATCTTTACTGTGTAGCCCCACCAGGACTCGAACCTGGATCTAAAGTTTAGGAAACTTCCATTCTATCCCTTGAACTATGGGGCCATCTCATTTCAATAATATATTTTCCAAAATTTAGAAAAAATGAAATTGAAAAGTAAAACTGATAGTAAATTTAGACTGCAAAATTCTCAATTTCTACGTTAAACACAAAATTTTCGGTCTGTTTTTTCATAAAACCCAAAAAATGATGCATTATTTCTAAAATAATTACCGTTAGAAAAGAATTGTACTATTTTTGTTCTGCAATCTAATTTTATCAAAACGAAAATAGATGCGGGACTACTTCCCCAAAATATTAATCATCGACGATATTAAAGAGAACCTTATCACTCTGGAGATGAATATGAGGTCTCTTAATATTGAAATCATTTCTGCCCAAAGCGGTAAGGAAGCTTTAATTCAGATTAAACAGCATGATTTTGCTGTGATGATTGTGGATATTCAGATGCCTGAAATGAATGGATTTCAAACAGCCGAACGGATTAGGCAGGGAAGGCGAAACAGACACACTCCAATTATTTTCCTAACAGCAGTTTTTCACGACCAAAGTAGTATATATCAGGGATATCGCTCAGGAGCTGTAGATTACATTACAAAGCCATTCAATCGTGAAATCTTGTTGAGCAAGGTTAAAATCTTTATTGATCTGGATAGAATTAAAAATGATTTAAGCGCATCAAAAAAACAATTTCAAAGTATAGTTCAGGATCAAACGGATCTGATTTGCCGTACCGACAATAATTTGAATATTCAGTTTGCAAACAGAGCTTTGCTCGTTACTCTGGCTAAAACTTTTGAAAGTATTAATGGAAAAGAGTTTTTGTTTTGGGTTAGTGAAAAAGATAAGTCAAAATTAAAAAGTGCAATTAACACATTAACTCCAACAAACGCAGTAGTAAAAATACATCACTCCCTCAATGCTTCAAAAACCCGTCAGGTAAATGTATCAACTATCTTCAGAGCCATCTTCGACAACGATTATGAGCTTACCGGGTATCAAATGGTAATGCGGGATATTACAAGCGAACTTAAATCGAAAGAAGAACTTATTGAGGCTCGTAAAAAAGCTGAGAATGCATCCGGTATGAGATCACAATTCATTGCCAATATGAGTCATGAAATAAGAACTCCAATGAATTCTGTTGTTGGATTGATTGATGTTTTGGCTACTTCGGAGCTTGACGATGACCAGCGTGAAAATGTAGAGGTGATAAAATTTTCGGCAGACAAATTACTGAATCTGCTTAATGATATTATTGATTATTCTAAAATTGATTCGAATCAAATTACCTTTGTTCAAGATTGGTTTGTTTTATTAGAACTATTAAATAAAACCATAAAACTCCTTAAGGTTAATGCCAAGGAAAAGAACAACAAGTTAAAGTTTTCCATTGATCCTTCGATACCAAAAGAAATAAAAGGTGATCATTTCAGATTAGGTCAGGTTATTATAAACCTACTTAACAATGCACTAAAATTTACCGAAAACGGAACTGTAGAGTTAAAGGCTGAAAAAGAGATTTTATCAAAAGGTAAAGTAAAGATTCGATTTACTGTTTCGGATACAGGTGTGGGTATTCCTAAAAATGTTTTAAAAAACATTTTTAATATCTTTGATCAGGGCGACCCTGAAATTACACAAAAGTATGGAGGAAGTGGCCTCGGTTTGGCAATTTCCAAAAGTTTGTGCGAAAAAATGGGTGGTAAAATTGATGTAAAAAGTTCGGTTGGTGAAGGAACAAATTTTTGGTTTTCAATCACTTTCGATATTAAGGAACAAACCATAGAACCAAAGAATAACAATATTCACATTTTAGTTGTCGAGGATAATGTTCTGAATCAAAGGGTGGTTGGAACAACCCTACAAAGAAATGGCTTTACTTATGATGTTGCAGAAAATGGTCAGGCTGCTGTTGATAAATTTAAGGGAAACGACTTTGATTTAATTCTTATGGACATTCAAATGCCAGTTATGGATGGCTATGAAGCAACGGAGATAATAAGAGCCATGGAGGAGAAAGAGCCAAATATAAAGAGAATCAAAATTATTGCACTTACAGCCAATGCTACCAAAGAAGATCAGGACAGATGCCTTGATGTCGGTATGGATGATTATATGACGAAGCCCTTCAGGTTTAAAGAATTAATAGCCATTGTTACCAAACTATTGGGTTAGTAAAACCTAACTTGTTTGGTATTTTTCAAATTTATTTTTCTAAAACTCACCCAACAGAATCATCTTGGTTTTGTACGCTTTGGTAAGTGATTACGGTTTTTACTATTGCACTTTTTCCCTCACCTCTTTTTAATTACATCAAATAATTTCACTTCACCATATCAAAAACAAGTGCTGTGCGATTTGGCACGTAGGCTTTAATAAAATGCCTTCCGGTTTCCGGGTTGAGTTGTGAAATATAAGATACACTTTGATCAACCCGATCGTGTCCTCCAAAATCCTGCGCATCGGAATTGAGAATGATTTTATATTCACCGGCTTCAGGAACAAAAAACTCATAATCGGGTAGCGATTGATTGATATGAAAATTGAAAACAAAAGTAAGTCCTGCTTTTTCAAAAATAAGCGTTTTATTCCAATCGTCTGATTTTATCAGATCGCCGATACCCGCATTAAGCACCTGAAAATCAGAAATAAATTTAACCATTGCCTTATCCCACTCAGCAAAATACTGGTATTTCAGGTCAGGGTTATCGCGCAACGACCATTGTCGCCGGGCATATTGATGGCTCCATCCATTTCCTTCGCGTGGAAAGTCGATCCATTCGGGGTGGCCAAATTCATTTCCCATAAAATTAAGATAAGCTTGCCCGCCAAGTGTGGCAGTTATAAACCGGATCATTTTATGCAAAGCAAGTCCACGTTCGATTACAAAATTGGGGTCATCTTTGTGCATGTGAAAGTACATCTCCTTATCCATCAACCAAAAGGCAATGGTTTTGTCGCCAACGAGTGCCTGGTCGTGCGATTCGGCATAGGCAATAGTTCCTACCCCGTACATGCGGTCAGTAAGTGTGTTCCAAATCTCATCCATGTTCCACTCTTCATCCCGTTTTTCTTTTAGCAATTTAATCCAAAAATCGGGAATACCCATTGCCAGGCGGTAATCAAAACCAATTCCTCCTTCAAATATTGGCCGACATAATCCGGGCATACCACTAACATCTTCAGCAATCGAAATCACATCTTTTTTTATACGATGAATAAGTGTATTGGCTAATTGCAGGTATGTAATACCATCCCATTCTACCCCTTCCGAAAAAAACTTTTCGCGGCTATCGAAAGCTAACATCCCATGGTGAACGTACATCATCGAAGTTACACCATCAAATCTAAAACCATCAAAATGATACTCCTTCAGCCAGTATTTCAGATTGGAAAGGAGGAATTGAAGCACCTCGGTTTTTCCGTAATCAAATAATTTAGAATCCCATGCAGGATGATCGCCACGATGTCCGGGATGAGTATAATGATGGTCGGAACCATCGAATTCGTTGAGACCTTCATGAATATTTTTCACAGTATGAGAATGTACAATATCCATAATTACAGCAATCCCCATTTCATGTGCTTTTTTTATTAGATATTTTAACTCTTCAGGAGTTCCGGAGCGGCTCGAAGGCGCAAAAAAGTTAGCCACATGGTATCCAAAAGAGCCATAATACGGATGCTCTGCGATGGCCATTATCTGGATAGCATTGTAACCGGCATCTTTAATGCGTGGCAAAATATCTTCGGCAAATTCGAGATAAGTGCCCACACCTAATCTTTCTGTTGACATACCAACATGGGTTTCATAAATCATAAGCTGATCAAGATTCCCGGTTTTAAAAAAATCACCTTTCCAGGAAAAAGGTTTTTCGGGAAACCAAAGCTGACCCGAAAAATCTTTGGTGGAATCATTTTGCACAACCCTTGTGGCCCAAACCGGAATACGCTCTTTCCATCCGTTTGGTGCATTAACAAGCACTTTTATTTTGCTGTTGTGAACAAATCGGTCTTTATATGTCGATTCATCCAGAAAAAGCTCCCAAATCCCATTCTCCCTCCTTTGAAGAGGATTTGCTGTGTGATTCCAATCGTTAAACTCTCCAATCAGGAACATCCCATATACTTCCGGAGCCCATTCGCGGTAATACCATCCATGAGCTTTTTTATCGTAATGAATACCAAAATAGTTGTAAGCGTCAGCAAATTTTGTCAGGCTACCGTATTCATCTTCTATTTGCTTTAAGCGGGTTTTATACCTGTCTAACCGGTTTTCAATTTCCTGTTCAACTGGTTCGAGCCATGGATCGCTTGCTACAAGTGCAAGGGGTGTTTTCTTTTTTGGTTTTGTTGTTTTGGTCATATCTTTATTATTCTATTTTATATTAATTAAAAAAAATAAAGCGTGTCCATGAAAAATCCAATTATCTAAGATCAAAAATTATCCAACACATTATGGACAAACACTAATTAATTTTGTTCTGGAACAATCTCTGCCAAGATAATTGCAGAAGTAGCCGGAACAGTAATTTCATCATGTTTAAACACACGATATCCATTTACGTTCAATCCCTCTTCATTAAACACCTCGCTCCATTTCCCAAAAGGGATATTTATAGTTTGCTGTTTATTGCTGGCATTGTAAATTACAATTATATTTTTCCAGCTATCGCCATTGGCAAAATTTTTCAACTCGTATGCCACTACACCCGGAATATTCTCATCCAGAAACTCAAGATTTTTCTGAATATTTTTTGTACTGCTCATCCTAAATGCAGGGTGATTCTTCCTGAGATCAACCAGATCATGGTAATAGTTAAATAGTTCGCGATACTGTGCCTTTCGTGGCCAGTCGATCTGATTAACACTATCGGGCCGGTTGTACGAATTTTCCACACCTTGTTTTGTGCGTAAAAAATCTACTCCGGCATGCATGAAAGGAATACCCTGTGAGGTCATCACGATGGTATTGGCAAGTTTATGTTTTTTAATAAGTTCAATTTCCGAATCATCGTGATTCGATATTTTGAGCTTGTCGAAAAGCGTATGATTATCATGACAAGAAACATAGGAAATGGTTTGGTAAGGCTCCGCTGCCCAGGGTTTGTCCGAATAATTTATTTTGGTGTAATCCACCTGAGAATGTTGGGTAGAGGCTACCACCCCAAACTTGATAGTCTCCTCAAGATCAAAAGCACCACTCACAAAGCCTTTGGATTCATGATTATTCCAGGAACCCTTAATCCCATCGCGGATATCGTCGCTGAACGCAGCTATATCGTTTAAACGATAAGTTGATTTTTTTAGGGCTTGCTGTTCTTCGGGCAGGGGGCTGCTTCCGGCTGTCCACCCTTCACCATATAAAAAAATGGTGGGATCAATTTTATGCATCTCTTCACTAAGCAAATTCATTGTTGCGATGTCGTGGATCCCCATCAGATCGAAACGAAAACCATCGATATGGTATTCGTTAGCCCAGTATTTTAGCGATTCGATGATGTATTTGCGCATCATTGGACGTTCAGATGCTGTTTCGTTGCCACAGCCTGAAGCATTGGAGAAAGTTCCATCTTCGTTGTGACGGTAATAATATCCCGGAACAAGGAGATTAAAATTTGAGTTGTCTGTTTTCCCTGTATGGTTATAAACCACATCCATAATCACGCGAATTCCGTTATCGTGAAATGCCTTTACCATCTCCTTAAATTCACTAATTCGGGATTTTGGGTTGTATGGATCGGTAGCATAAGAACCCTCAGGAACATTAAAATTTTCGGGATCGTAACCCCAGTTAAAAACATTGTTTGCAAGGTGAGCTTCATCAATACTTTTATAATCAAAAGCCGGAAGAATATGTACATGAGTTACCCCAAGTTCTTTAATATGATCAATTCCTGTTTTTTCTCCCTGGTGGCTGGTTGTACCGGTTTCGGTAAGACCAAGATATTTTCCCTTATGTTGGATTCCTGATTCAGGATGGATTGACATATCCCGCACATGAATTTCGTAAAGAATAATATCGTTAAAGTTTTTTAACGGTGGCTTTTCGTCACTTTCCCATCCTTTAGGATTCGTAGATTTTAAATCAACAATTGCTCCTCGCATACCATTAATACCCACAGCAGTAGGGTAAATACCGGGTGTTTCATCCAACCAATCTCCCTTATATTTTATACGAAAAGTATAAAACTTTCCTATTAAATTCTCATTGAATAATGCTAACCAGGTTCCGCCTTTATCTACAATCATATTTTTTTCCATAATTGGTTTTCCACCTTTACCTGCATCATAAATTCGTACATAAGCTTCCTCAGCAGTTGGGGCATAAATTCTAAATATGGTTTTATTAACCGACCAGATTATACCTAAATCATTGCCGTTATAAACCGGATAATTATCATAATCAGTGGGGTCGAAAACAGATTGTTGGTTACACGCCGTTATTACCATGATTAGTGTAAAAAGAAAAAAAAATGATGTGATTTTCATAACTATAAAATTGAATGATTGAGACCTGCAAAATTACCTCAAAACTATTCTTTCAAGAGCCAGCGAGATTTGTTCTATTTTTTTTTGAATCCTTCGCTGCGAAACAAGAATCAGTAGTTCATCTTCGGGTTTGGCATTTTTAATAGCTTTAAGTTTTCCGTCAAACTTTTTTTCGAGAAACCTGAGTTTTAATGCCAACACGGCACTGGTAACTGAAGCAATAAGTTTATCGTCTTCACCCGTAACTTTAATTTTAACCTTAGACCAATCACTTAGTTCATGTTTAGAGGTAAGAACGGAAGCCGATAATGAGGCGATTTCCTTATCCTGATGATTTATATAAAACATCTTGTCGGGGATAGAACCGCCCTCAATTTCTAATGCCGTTACATCAATTACCTTTTGGTATAAATCGTTATTACATTTAATTTCGTCTCGTTGCAGATCGTCTATAATATATGATGCAACATTGTATTCCCAGGTTTTTGTTTCACCGTTTTCATCTAAAGTAAATTTAAGAGGGCTCGAAGCATAATGCATGAGCAATCGAATCAGATCTTTTTCCTGATATTCGCTGGATAAAAAATCACCATCTTGTTGTTGAATAGGGATGATGGTAACAGGTTTTGCTTTTTCCTGCGGGTCATCTTTTCGGCTCTCTTTTATTTTGTTATCATAATTTTTGCGCCTAATCCTGTTCAACTCATTCATTAGAGTTTCTTCAGCTATTTTAAGTAGCGAAGCACACTCTTTAATATAAACAGTGCGGATAATTTTGTCGGGGATAAGTGCAATCGAATTAACAATTTCTCTGGTCAGGTTCGCCATTTTCATTGGGTCGCCCTGAGCTTCTTTTTGCAGCAGCTTTGTTTTGAAGAAGATAAAGTTGGCACTGTTTTTACTAATAAATTCTTCTACCTCCAACGAACGATGTGAACGGGCATACGAATCCGGGTCTTCACCTTCGGGGAACAACACGATTTTCACATCCATGCTCTCCTCCAAAATCATATCGATACCGCGAAAAGCAGCTTTAATACCCGCAGTATCACCATCATACAAAATAATGATGTTCTTAGTGTAACGTTTTATTAGCCTAATCTGATCGGTGGTAAGAGATGTACCCGACGAAGAAACAACATTTTCGATACCTGCCTGATGCAACGAAATTACATCTGTATAACCCTCTACAAGGCAGCAATTGTCTTTTTCGATAATTGCTTTTTTGGCAAGATTTATTCCATACAAAACCTTGCTTTTATGATAAATATCCGATTCGGGAGAATTGAGATATTTAGCAACTTTTTTTTCTGACGAAAGCGTCCGTCCACCAAATCCCAGTACCCGACCCGAAATATTTTGAATCGGGAAAATTACACGGCCTTTAAACCGATCAAACATTTTATCCGTCTTTACGATTGTAAGTCCGGTTTTTTCGAGAAACTCTTTTTTATAACCATTTTTCAGGGCATGATCTGTAAAGTTCGACCACTCGTCGATGGCATAACCCAGATTAAATTTTTTGATGGTATCCTCACGAAAACCTCTCTCTTTAAAATAGGTTAGTCCAATGGCTTTTCCCTGTTCGTTATTAAAAAGGATGTGAGCAAAGTATTTGGCAGCAAAATCTGTAACATGATACAAGCTCTCTCCTTCCTGAAGTGCTTGAACCTGTTCGGCTGTTTGTTCTTCTTCCTGAACATCGATATTGTATTTTTTGGCTAAATATTTCAGTGCTTCGGGATAGGAGAATTTTTCGTGTTCCATTAGGAAATTTACTGCATCGCCACCTTTTCCACAGCCAAAGCATTTGAATATCCCCAGTTTTGGCGTTACAGTAAAAGAGGGGGTTTTTTCGTTGTGGAAGGGGCACAAACCCAAAAATCGGGAACCGTTTTTTTTAAGGATTACAAATTCGTTAACCACCTCCTCTATTCGGGCAGTTTCAAGAATTTCGTGTATAATATTTTTATCTATCAAAATTGTATTGATTTATTAATGCAAAAGTATTAAAATCATCAATGCTTTTTTTTAATATCATTCTTAAACTAACCAACATGTTATTTAAATATTTTGTTGTCAATTTCCCGCTTTGCGGTTTCAATAATAAATTATAAATCATAAATCATAAATTGAATTAGTTCCTCAACATCTGATACTTTCAAAGTTTCAAAAAATTTTAATAAAGGATAAGTTTATTACATTTGTGCACCAAAAAAAACATTTAGTATTAACATTTAACTTTAATAAAAATGAGAAAACTCTTACTTACTACAATGCTCGCTTTGCTCTTTGTTGCAACGTTTGCACAACTTCCCGAAACGTATGATTTGAGGGATGTAAACGGGGTAAATTATGTAACTTCCGTAAAAAGCCAACAAGGTGGTACCTGCTGGACATTTGGTGCCATGGCTGCAATGGAAGGCAATATGCTGATTACCGGTGCCTGGACTGCTGCCGGTGAAGTTGGCGAACCTGCTCTGGCCGAATATCACCTCGACTGGTGGAACGGCTTTAACCAGCACAACAACGATGATATCGATCCTCCCTCAGGAAGCGGCCTCGAAGTACATCAGGGTGGCGACTATCGTGTAACTTCTGCTTACCTTACGCGCAACGAAGGTGCTGTTCGCGATATCGACGGGCAGTCGTACAATTCGCCTCCGGAACGATGGAGTGAGGACTACCACTACTTTTATCCCCGCAACATAGAATGGTACTCAATGGACGAAAACCTTAACGGTATCGACCTGATAAAAGAAAAAATAATGGAATATGGGGTTTTAGGAACCTGCATGTGTTACAGCGGATCGTTTATTTCTAACTACATACATTACCAACCTCCATCAAACACAATGGATCCTAACCATGCTGTTTCAATAATTGGTTGGGACGACAACAAGGTTACCCAGGCACCCGAACCCGGAGCATGGATTGTAAAAAATTCTTGGGGTGCAGGTTGGGGTTTTGACGGATATTTCTGGATTTCGTACTACGATAAACACTCTTGCCGAAATATAGAAATGGGAGCTATTTCATTTCAGGATGTTGAGCCTTTACAATATCAAAATACCTATTACCACGATTACCACGGATGGCGCGATACCAAAGAGGATATTACTGAAGCGTTCAATGCATTTGTTGCTAACGGTAACGAAACAATTAACGCAATCAGCTTTTTTACAGCAGCTCATAATGTGGATTACACTATCAATATTTATAATGATTTCACGAGTGGTGAACTACAAAACCTTATGGCTTCCAAATCAGGAACAATCGACTATTCAGGATTTCATACTATTGATTTGTCGGCTCCGGTTAATTTGAGTTCGGGAAACGATTTTTATGTTTATGTAAGTATGTCGGTTGGTGGCCACGCCTACGATCGGACATCTGATGTTCCTGTACTTCTTGGAGGTGGCTCTAAAACTATTGTTGAGTCATCAGCCCAACCCGGCGAAAGTTACTATAAGTCCGGTGGAAGCTGGCTTGATTTTTACGATTATGATGATCCTTCCGGATTTCAGAATACAGGAAACTTTTGTATAAAAGCACTTACTAATGATGGCCAGTTTACCATTCCTTCATCTTACGATCTTAGAGATGTTAATGGTGAAAACTATGTAACCAGTGTTAAAAACCAACAGGGAGGAACATGCTGGACATTCGGCTCACTTGCCTCGATGGAAGGCAATATGTTGAAAACAGGAAACTGGGAAGCGGCCGGCGAAGTTGGTGAACCTGCATTAGCCGAATATCATCTGGACTGGTGGAATGGTTTTAACAATCATTACAACCAAGATATTGATCCACCGTCAGGTAGTGGGCTGGAAGTACATCAGGGTGGCGACTACAGAGTTACCACAGCTTACCTTTCGCGAGGCGAAGGCTCTACCCGTGAAGTAGATGGAAACACATTTAATTCACCTCCGGTTAGAGATGACGAATCTTATCATAAATATTATCCGCAACATGTTGAATGGTACATGGCTGGCGAAGACCTAAGTAACATCGACGAATTGAAAACGAAAATTATGGAGTATGGTGTAATGGCTACTTGCATGTGTTACAGCGGATCGTTTATGACAAACTATATTCATTATCAACCACCATCAAGTTCCGAGCTTCCAAATCATTCTATTGCCATTGTAGGTTGGGATGATGATTTGGTAACTCAAGCTCCTGAAAATGGCGCATGGCTTTGTAAAAATAGCTGGGGAGGCAGTTGGGGTAATAGCGGATATTTCTGGATTTCGTACTATGATAAGTGGGCCGGACAGGAACCCCAGATGGGAGCCATTTCGTTTATTAATGTTGGCTTGATGGAATATACCAAAGTTTATTATCACGATTATCACGGTTGGAGAGATCAGCTTGAGGATGTAGCCGAAGTGTTTAATGCTTTTACTGCTGAATCAAATGATATGATAACGGCTGTTAACTTTTTTACGGCAGCAGATGATGTAACTTACACTGTAACAATTTATGATGATTATATAGATGGTGAACTGCAAAATGAACTCACTACCGCCACCGGATTTTTCGCACATACCGGATTGCACACTGTTAATTTGAATACTCCGGTTGATGTTACTATTGGTGATGATTTTTATGTGTATCTGAGCCTTTCGGATGGTGGAAATCCTTACGACCGTACTTCTGATGTTCCGGTACTTCTTGGAGGAGGCACCAAAACTATTGTAGAATCATCGGCCAGCGAAGGCGAAAGTTTCTACAAGTCGGGTGGCAACTGGCTCGATTTTTATAATTACGATGATCCCTCCGGATTCCAAAATACCGGAAACTTCTGCGTTAAAGCCCTGGCACAAACAGCTTATGATGTAAAGCTTGGTAGTGTTCTCATTCAGGATCCATCAGGAAACAACAACGGACAGATCGATCCGGGCGAAACGGTGAATGTAATTGTTACAATAAAAAACAGCGGGTTGTTCGATATTACTGATGTAACAGGCGAATATACTACCAGCGATCCTTACACAACTATAAATATTGGAACACTAAATTTTGGAACAATTTCTCCCGGAGAAACCGCCTCAGCATCAGCCAATATTTCTGTTAGTATAGATGCGCCCATAGGTCATAATATCATGAGCAATCTGGAAATAGAATGTGAATCGAACGGAAATGACTTTACTTACAACTTTGATCTTGCTTTTGCAGTAGGTGTTCAGGTTGAGGATTTTGAAACCGGAAACTTTAACCAGTATAATTGGGAAAATTCAGGCGATGCCGATTGGTCTGTAACTGATGATAATGCTTACGAAGGTGATTATTCGGCCCAATCAGGACAAATTGGAGACAATTCGGAGAGTATTTTGGAAATTACAATGGATGTAACTGCTAACGGTGAAATATCTTTTTACCAGATGGTTTCTTCGGAAGCAACCTACGATTTCCTCCGGTTTTATATCGATGGCAGTATGATGGGAGAATGGTCAGGCGAATCGGGATGGGCAGAGGAAATATACAGCGTAACACAAGGAGAACATACTTTTAGCTGGGCTTACGAAAAAGATGCCTCTCAGATTAGCGGACAGGATTGTGGCTGGATTGATATGATTGTATTCCCGCCAATAGCAGGGCAGCAGCCACCTTTGGTACAGCAGAGTATTGCATTACCCGCAGGGTGGAGTGGTATTTCGAGCTACTTGATGCCATCTGATGCACAGGTTGAAAGTATTTTCGAATCCATCGAAGATGAATTGGTTATTATTCAGGATTTGGAAGGGGCCTACTGGCCTTCGGCAGGAATGAACACCATTGGCTTGTGGAACACCCACCACGGATATAAAATTAAATTAACAGAGGAAGTAGCATTTAATTTTTCAGGATACGACATGGTAAATCACACTTTGGCTTTGTATGAAGGCTGGAATCTGATTCCTGTAATTTGTAACGGCGATGTATTGTGCAACGATTTGTTTGAACCGCTTGGTGATGACCTGATTGTGGCAAAAGAAGTTGCCGGTGTTGAAGTTTACTGGCCCGCTCAAAACGTGATGACTCTTGACCATCTTACATCAGGAAAATCCTATTTTGTAAAAATGGATGCTGAAAGCAATATTACTTTTCCTCAGCAAGCAAGCAAGTTAAGTGCAGGCAATGCTCCAACGGATTGGGATGATTGCATTATGACAAGCAATTCACATATAATCTCCATATCGTCGGAGGCTCTTTCAACAAGCAATGTTCCGTTCCAGAGTGGAGATGTGATAATTGCTATTAGTGGTGATGAATGTTGCGGAAGTGTAGAAATAACTGATCCGTCGCTGGATTATGCTCTTGTTGTTTTCGGAAACGATTCGACTACAGCAAATCAAGATGGATTTTTACCTAACGAAGTGATGGAATTTTTATTTGTTCGGGAATCCGAAGATATTGAGCTACCCATTATGGCCGGATGGGACGAAACTTTTCCAAATATGGTACACTTCGCTTTTGAAGGTATTTCTAAAGTCAATCATATTTTGATTTGGACTGGTGTTGAAGATTTGAATGTTAATAATATTCAAATCTATCCCAACCCCGCTACTGACAAAATAACCATTTCCGGTATCGAAGATATGGATTGCACTATTGAGGTATTAGATATTAAAGGGCAAATGATGTTGAATAAAAATGAAATTATTAATCACGAAATTCAACTTTCAGGATTTGCCAAAGGTGTGTATTTTGTTCGCATTCATAATGATAATCTTACTATTACCAGGAAACTGGTAATTAGTGTTTGTCCATAATGTCCGATTTCTTCGTTACGCTTGTCTTTAAACCC
>JAOZRY010001181.1 GCA_029939965.1 Bacteroidales bacterium
CGTGTTAGATTTTCTCGATTGAATTGGATCCAACTTTTTTTTAATTTAATGAACTATTAAATACAATATGTGGAAAGATCACCATGACAAGGCCAATCCATACCCATGTGAATATATATCCGTTTATGAGAGGAAGAAGCCAAAAAGAGGCCAAGTACTGACCTTCCTAACATTTATCTATTGCTATCTACTCAAGTAAATATGAATCGCAATTCATTCATTTATCTTATATCCACTTTTTTATTTGCCTGGATATTGTGGATTCCAGCCGTTTTGGAAAATTTTGGCATAATTACATATAGCTCTGATGAATTGGGACAAACATTGTATTTCATAGCCATTATTCTTGGTGCATTTGGTCCCGCTTTTGGATCCTTCATTGCATTACGAAGTGATAACCAATCTTTCAAATCACACCTGAAAAAAATCTTCTCGAAAAAGGGGATTACTAAATGGGGGCTCTATTTAATTATCATTTTTATTATTCCCCTTTTGATAAACGGTTTCGCATTGCTCATCGGAATGATTTTTAACTTAGAAATTCCCCCCGTCCCGTTACCCAGTGATCCGAGCTTTCTTCCTTATTTGATTTATGTACCATATCTGCTTTTTACAGCATTTCTTGGTGGAGGACAAGAGGAAATCGGCTGGCGTGGATACTTGCAAGGAGAATTACTAAAAAAATACAGCCCTGAAAAAGTAAGCCTCATTATTGGATTATTTTGGGGTCTTTGGCACATTCCAGTTTGGTTTATGGTATGGGATAACCATTACTTCACACCATTTTTTGGATTTATCTTGATGACAATGTCCATTTCATTCGTTTATTCGTATATCTATGAGAAATCAAATGGGAACTTGCTCATTATGATTCTATTCCATGGAAGTTGTAATGCCGCTCACGCGCTTTTGTATTTGTTTTATGATGACTTGCCTGCATCGGAGCAATACCTATACTGGATATATGTGGCCTTAAATATTGTCGCTGCCCTAGTGGTAATTCTTTTGCGACGGAGAAAAACAACCAAC
>JAOZRY010000456.1 GCA_029939965.1 Bacteroidales bacterium
CTGTTGCCAGGCTGTGAAGCCCGCCTCCAATGATAACCACATCATAACTTGATTTCAGTTTTGTTTTTTTTCCCCACAGGGGTTTGCTTTTAAAAATCATTGGTTTTCCCATATAATTATGGATTTTTGTTAAATGCTGTGTTTTTCAACCACATATAATTACTTCAGCTTCTTCATTACGTTATGAAATAAATCATGTCAAGCCTTTTTTTAAAAAAGATAGTTTTTCTTTCATAAAAATTTAGCAGAGTATTTTAACAAATGAACAACAGGGACAAGGTCGCGGATAGGGGCCGTTCAATGTCCTGTAAAATGTCTGGTTGGACGAAGCCGCTGCGCAGCAGAAAAAAAATGGGTGAAGATGAGGTGCTGATCGAATATTTACTCTCCATCAGCAAATTGTGCAGCAATCTCACAAATTTTAGGTTCAATACTTATAAATGCATCCACAATAATGGGATCAAAAATATTGCCCTTCTCTTCAAGAATGATTGCCATGGCTTTTTCATGGGGATAAGGGGGTTTGTAACAGCGTTTGCTGATCAATGCATCATATACATCGGCTATGGCCATAATTCGTCCGGCAAGGGGAATTTTATCACCTGATATACCTTTGGGATAACCCTGACCATTCCATCTCTCATGATGGGAATTGGCAATCTGGGCACCCATATCCAGATAATTACTGCCTTGATGTTTTTTAGCTGCCCTGTCAATTATATCCGATCCATAAGTGGCGTGCATTTTCATCTTAATAAATTCTCCATGCGTGAGCCGATCAGGTTTGAGCAGAATATTATCTGGAATTCCAACTTTCCCTATATCATGAAGGGGAATAGATAGAAAAAGGATTTTAATGAAATCATCAGTTAAAATATCACTGAAACAACCTGAATCCATAAGGTGTTCTGCAATTGCTCTGGCATAGTGCTGGGTTCTAACAATATGTGCTCCTGTCTCAGGGTCCCGGGTTTCCACCATACTGACCATGGCTGCCATGGTCAACTGTTGGGCATCGGCAAGTCGCTGGTACCATAAAAAAGATGCCCTCTTTTCCATTGCAAACCTGATCAGAGCAAACAGGGAAAATAGCATAAAAGCCAGTAATATCGAGGAAGCAGGAGAAATAAAGAGAGATAAATATATATTTGATACTGCGCTTAATAAAAATATAGAAACCATCCATACAAGGGTACCCGAAAACAGCAAAACCGGACCGGATGACATATAAAAAAGCAGTACCATGGCAAAAACTGTAACAATATTGAGC
This sequence comes from Bacteroidales bacterium, assembly GCA_029939965.1. Lineage (GTDB taxonomy): Bacteria > Bacteroidota > Bacteroidia > Bacteroidales > 4484-276 > SABY01. The sequence continues at coordinate 1,271 of JAOZRY010000456.1, forward strand.
AGCAAAATAAAAGTATCAGTCCACACAGGTTTCACAATAAATAAATTGTTAATAATATTATCCATGATTACTGCATTGACTTCAACTCCTGGGAAAGCAGGGTTGAAAATGGTGTGGTGAACATCATGAATGCCTATGGCAGAGGAGCCAATTAGAATTATTTTATCTTTAATTCTAGACGGGTCAAAATCATTATTTAAAATATTCTTTGCCGGGATATATTGGTTACTGAAACCAAGATTGTTAAACCTCATGGCTGCAAAACCATTTATTGTTACAGGAATATTATACTGTCCTGCTTCAATATAGGGGCCGAATAAGTTTTTATTCACCCGGGCTTTGGTAATGCCATGGGCTTTCATAAATAATGCAAGGGAGAGATGGGGATAATATTCATCTTGAAATTTTATCAGTAAAGGAGTTTGACGAAGGAGTCCATCTTCATCATATTGATTATTGATAAAACCTGTGGATTTAAGCCGGGTTTCAATTTTCAAAGTATTGCATAAAACCCCGGCAGCTTTGTGTAGAGATAATACCCCCAACGGATCAGTAATTAAAAATGGAGTCCCTTTGCAAACTGCTCCTTTATTATAGTGATCAAAATAAAAATATCGTGCTCCAACTATATCTGTCTGATTGAGAATATGGGAAAAAAAACTATCATTATCTCTTAAAGCCCGTGGTACATTGGTAAAATCTATTTTTATGTCAAAATCTTTTTGAAATTGCCCGGAAATACTTATCAGGGAAGAGCGATCTGGTTCCGGGAAAATAATATCCATTCCCATGGCTTTTGGGTTTTCTCTGGCAATCCGGCGTATCATGCTGGCAATCCTGTAGCGGGGCCATGGCCATTGACCCACTGCAGACAAACTGGTTTCATCAATATCTATAATAGTGATTCGATCTGAAGCAGACTTGGATTCAACATGGCTGGAACTGGATATTTTCATGAACAGATCATAGAAAAAAAAGTCCATGGATTTAACAAATGGTAATTTAAACACTGTTGCCATGGTTATTATCAGGGTAATTATCACTACCAGAACAACTGTGGCAATCTTTGCTGTTTTTGGAGTTGATTCTGTTTTCACAGGAGAGGTGCTCAAATGTAGTTACCGTATTATTACATGAACTCTTCTATTTTTAGCTTCAGGCGTTTCATCCGGCGTATGCACTAAGGGGGAGTATTCCCCATATCCATGAATATTTATTTGATTACGACCTTTTCCAACTGATTTTAATATTTCTTTAACCTGTCTGGCTCGTTTCAAGGAGAGATCAATATTGAAATCTGCAGACCCTACAGTATCAGTGTGTCCGAAAATACCAATTTTGCAAGGGGTTCTTTTTTGTATGCTCTTTAAAATTTTGGACAAAATAGATTTGGATTCTTTAGTCATGCCTGAATTTGAACCGCTATGAAAGTAGAGCACAAAGCGGTCAGCCGGGGGTTTTGGTTTTTTTTTAATAACAGGGAGCTTCAGTTCAGCCTTGAATAAGCCTGCATACAACTTCTTTATCTTTTTAGGGTCTACCTTTTTAGCAACCAGTTTACTTGTTTTATCAATAGCGCTGATCATTGTATATGGCTTGTCAAGGATTGAGTCCGATCCTTCAGTTTTTATGGAAACAGCTCCTGTTTTACCATTGGCCTGGGGCAGCAGGATAACTTTTGTAAATTTCTGTCCACATGCAAAAAGGCTGAGCAGACATAAACAGGTTGCAATATAACGAAGCATGATCTTTCCTATCAATTCACATCAATGATAAAACGGGTACCCCTAATGCCAATAGTAGCCTTTGGGGTTGCAAGCTTTACAGACTGTGGTGACAATTTCCCAATTTTTCCTGAATTATATATTGCAGAGCCTTTTTTCAGATAAAATGAAAAATAATAGGCTTCATCACTGGGCGCAAATATATAGGTGTCAATCTTAAATTCCGTCCCCGGACCGATGGTGATCACAGTATCATCTGTAAACATAATACCTGCAAATGCATTGTTACTTGTGATCACAACATCTTTATCAATAACTGGCATTTCAGGCATTGCAGGTATTAACGCCTGTCCACGCCTGACATTCACTTCACCAAACATTGTTTTTATCAATCCAGCATGGTTCTGTTGAGCTGTAACATAGCCTGGTAAAAGCATTAAAAAAACAATAATGAGAGTATAGTACCTCTTCATGCAAAAAACCTTAATTGATAGTCTATAAAACGTTGGGACAGATTATAGACAGATCAATTTTATCTGTCAAGCAGGTTGTTGGGAGTGATATCTCAAATACAGTTTATCTTTTTCATCCATGAAAAGGTCAAAAAGCTTAGGGTCAAAAATTT
>JAOZRY010001182.1 GCA_029939965.1 Bacteroidales bacterium
GATATATTTCAACCTGTGCAATTCATTCAGAGTCCCGTCAGGACGGCATATTTGTTTCAGTATAACGTCCCGATGGGACTCTGACCGAATCAGAACATGATTGTACTACAACTATGCCGCTCTCACGGAGCTGTAAGGAATATTTTATTTCAATTGCACAGGTCGATATATTTCAATGAATTGTCAGATACAATCTGATAAACTCCGCTGATGCTGTTCACTTAGGAGTTACCAGTTATAGGGGGGCATGTAAAGTGCAGATTCGTTTGTGTGTCAGAATATGATGTCTGCCAGTTCCTTGCATTTAGCAAGCTTACTTTCTTAAAACCGCCTTTTTACACCCTGAAAAGCGCTTTTAAAGGCTGATTTGGTGCAATTAAATTTTCCATATCTGTTAAATTAAACTAATTCTAACAGATTTTGTTGAAATCTGTCATTTCATTACAGATACATCTGGATAAGAGGTTAAATGCCGTGAAACGGCAAAGTGATAAAGCCTGGGGTTTTAACCCCAGGTTTCTAAAAATAAACGGATTACGCCCTGAAGGGGCGCGGATAAATATCTGGAATCGTTTTGTATTTTCACCGCGCCCTTTCAGGGCGCATTTTGCTATCTGTTCGTCCTGGGGTTAAAACCCCAGGCTATTTTACCATGATGCTTCGCAGCATATTTGTATCAGATAAGGGTATCAACAAAATTCGTTAGAATCAGAAACTATCAAAAATAAAATTATTCCTGACCGATCTGAGCATATTAATTTTTCAGAACTCGAAAAGTTTAATATTGATTGCCCGGCGATAGGCGGATTCTTTTTCATACCTTATATTTTAGAATCAGGAATACTAAATATTGTAAAAGAATGCGAAATGCCTGAATCCGGAGATATAGGCTCAATACAGGCTTGCCTTTCCATGTTACTTTTGAAATTGATAGGAGGTAAGAGACTGAGCCACATCAGTACGTATGACCGGGAACCGGGCCTTGGAATTTTCGCCGGTTTAAATGTGCTGCCCAAACCTACTTATA